>PFKD01000370.1 GCA_002784125.1 Flexibacter sp. CG_4_10_14_3_um_filter_32_15 | reverse complement strand
AAAAGAAAATATTACTCAACAACAAATTGATGAATTTATGAAACAAATAAAAGGAGAAAGTCCGTAGTTGTCAGGAAATACAATTTCTTTAATAACTAAAAAGGGGATATAGAATTAAATGACTGATTTGTAGCGTTTGAATGTTATTTAATGATTTGAGTAGTGGAAGTAACTGAATGTTGAGTAATTTGAGAAACTTCTATTTTTTTTGAATCTTTTTTAATTTTCGGTGCAGCACCTAAAGCACATTCTTCGTTACGTTCACAAGCAACCATAATTGCCAAACCAAAGAAAAGAGTAAGCTGAAAAAGAATTAATTTTTTGAGTTTCATAGATTAATTAGTCTAGTGAGTAGTTTTGGAAGATGTTTTTTATTAAATAAAGATTGAAGTCTAATATTTAATAGTAAAATCATTTCACAATTTTATGAGCTTTGAATCATTTTAAGGGAATGAGTCAATCTTATATGAACGCAAAGTTAAGGTTTTTAATAGCTTTTATCGAAAAATGCTTGTTTTGTCAAAATGGAAATTTCGTGTTTTAAAGTACCTTTTTGGCTTTTTTTGCATCAAATGCTTTTTAAATTAGCTTTCTATTGGGAAATATAACGGATTTGGATAGATAAATTCATATCCTAATTTTTTTTGTAATTTTTCAGAGTTAATTATCTTATAATCAAGTGTTTGTTCATCGTTTAAAAAAGTAGGAGATTTAAAATTATAGTCTATTGCATTCTTTTGATAGACTTTTTGACGTATTGGATGAATAGGACAAACCACGTTAAACACTTCGTATTTATTACCATTTTCCTCAATAAAAAGTGTTTTTTTATTCATTTTTTCAAAAATTACTGAAATAATGTTTATCAAATCCTTTCTATGTATGAAATTTACAGGAATGTTACCTGTATTTAAGTCCTTTTTGCCTGCAAAATACTTTCCTGCGACTCGTTTTCCTCCCATAAGTCCACCTGCTCGTAAAGTACAGACCTGTAAATCTACTTGACTAGCTTCTACAAATACATGTTCAGCTTCAAAAATATCTTTTCGATTGGCTTCTTCTAGCTTTTGAACATCGCTTTCAATTACTTTTTTGTTCAGTTTTGCATTATAATCTTTATAAATAGAAGTTGAGCTAATGAAAATTACTTTCTTAGTAGCATTTTGATTTTCTAGTAAATGAGTAGCGATAAATTCCATTTGAGTTTTATAAAACTGCTTGTCTTCTCTTGGAGGAGGAATATTTATCAAACAAATATCTGTTTCGAAAAAGTCTTTGAAATAGTCTTTAGAATTACTTGAAAAATTATTTATATTTTCTTCATTCAATTCTATCAAATAGGGTTTTATTCCTTCTTTTTTTAAAGGGGCTATTTTTTCTTTAGAGGTCGTTGAGCCTTTTACATATATTCCTTTTTCTATAAAAAATTTAGCTGCTTCTAATCCGAGCCAACCACAGCCTAAAATACTGATTGAATTCATAATTTGTAATTTTGATTTATTGTGCATAAAAAAAGCGAAACAGATTGTTTCGCTTTTAGTTTTCCAGTTTTATAAATGTCTAGTTATTGCCGTATGAATGTAGAAGTTACTACTGTTCCATTCAATGTATAAGTATCTGTCCATCGGAGAGTAATCGTACCTGCTGATTCATTCCAAGTGCCACCGAGTAAATTCCAACGAAGACCAAAGAAAACTCTAGAGAGAGGTGCAATATTTCCACACGATTCAGTAACCGTCATAAAGATAGGAACTCCTTCACCTACACATTCTGCTAAATGATTTGCAGTAATATCAGGAATAATATATTTTTCTTGACTTCCACTAATAGTATCTTTAATGATATTGAGTTCTAGAGGAGTTGTTTGACAAAAATCATTGGTTGCAATATATCTCCCTTCCATGTTTGAAGGACAGATGTATCTTATTTCTGTAGTGTCAGCAGGTGCTAGTGTCTTGCCTATAGAGGTTACTTCCCAACGAATATTCCAAAATGAGCCACCTGGAATTTCGTCTTCAGAGTTATATCCTGTTCCTGCAAGAAGTTCAGAAGTATTAAAAGTTATTTCACTAGGTATTTGAGAAGTCTTTGATAAAAAAGTTTCTGCACTTCTTACAGTTTCTTCAGAACCTAAAACAACAGGACTTTCCAAACTTTTATAAAAAGTAACTTCACTTATTTTATCGGCATTAAGTCCATCTGAAGTTTCTATATCAAAACTAATAGATTGTTGTCCTTTTACAAATACTGTATCAGGAAGGGGGTCTATTAGATAGAAAGCATCTGTTTGTTGTCTAGTTGTTTCGTCTTCGGAAACACAATTCCAACTAAGAAGTGCTACTCCTAGTAGCAGTATGTATGCTAAACATGATTTGAAAATATGCATAGTATTATTTAGTATTATTTTTAATTTTTGATATTTTAATCAACTACTATTGTATAATTAATAGTAGTTGATTTTGTAATGATATTAAAGTTTCTATTTTTTATTCTTTTGAATCCCACCATACTGGAACTAGCATAGAAGAAAATCCTAAAGGAACATTGCGAGTGGCTACATTTCTAGGATTATACTGCCATTCAGAACTAGGATAAGGAAAACGTAATGCAATACTGTCTGATTCAAATCTATCTTTTAATACGGATCTGTCAGGTGTATTTAATTCGGGAATTCCTGTACGACGTAAATCATTGTAGGATTCAAAAGATAGAAAGTTTACTATATATTTTTGTGTCATTAGAGTAGTATAATCAGCTCTTTCTACTATAGTCGCTATATATGTTTGTATCATTTCATCTAGTGCAGCAGTATTGCTTAAAGCACTTCTATCCTCCTCTGTTAGAGCAATTTTATTTAAAAAAGAACGAATAAAAGAAAAATCAGCTTCTAAAGCACCTCTAAACGCTTCATCTCTAGCAGAATTATTACTTAAATGATGGTGGGCTTCTGCTTCTAAAAATTTAATTTCTGAATACATAAGCCAAGGAAGAGGGGAATCAGAGTCAGCATAAAGTACTCCTAAAAGAGACTGATTATTGTAAGGTGCAGGATCAAGATACAAATTTACTGTACCATTGTCATTAGTTTGGAGTATAAAACCATTTTTATCTGGATCGGATTTTCGAAAATGCAATGCTAATCTTAGATCTCTATTATTAACCAAGAGAAGGTTACTCTTATATGTAACAGCATTAGGTACTGTAAAAGTATTCCACCTATCATTGACAGCGTACTGATTCCAAGGGTTTTCCTGCAAAAGCTGACTGGAGTATTGATAAAGGGCATTATCGTCATTACTTGTAAAACTTTGAGCTACTGCATCTAATACAAGTTGAGATTGGGTTTGAGCATTATATCCAGGAGCATTTGAAAGACGCATATAATAACGAGCTTTCAATCCATACGCATATTTACGCCATTTTTGCATATTTCCACCATAAACTAGATCATCGCTACCCGGGACTTCTGCCGATTGATTAGTATCATCTATATGTGCAATCGCCTCATCTAGTAGATTTTGAATACCAACAAAAATCTCTTCTTGTGTATCATAGACTGGAAATGGATAGGTTTCTGGCTGCCACGCTTGAGAAAAAGGAGCATCACCAAAAGCATCTGTAATCATAGCCATGTTTTGCGCCCAAATAATTTTGGCGATTGCTGCATGATAGTTTTTGTTTTTGGCAATCGCTTGTTCTGACAATATCTTACAGTTTGCCATTACTCCCACATAAGAGAAGTCATTCCAAAATCCATCTACATCATTTTCAGTAATGAAATAGTCATCATAACTTTGAAAAATTTGATATCTAGTTTGTTGAGTAATTCCTGCTGCCATACGTGCTGGAATTCCTCCCAAAACTTCAAAAGAAAAGTTTTGTTGTATTCCAGTAAGCAGTAGTTCTTCCGTAGCCTCTGTTGGGTTTATAGGGTCTTCATTTACATCTAGGAGTTTTTCACAAGAAGAAAGTGAAAAAGGACCTATTAGAAGCAATGAAAGTATATATATATTTATTTTTTTCATAATTATTTGAAATTATATTATGAGTATTTTTTTTAATTTATTTTTTTTAGAAAGTAACATTCAAACCGAAGGCATAACTACGAGTACCTGGTGTAACGGCATGGTAAAAACCTTGTGCGTTACCCGAACCATATAAATTTCCTTCTGGATCAAAATAGCTAAAATTAGAAGAGATGTATAAGTTTCTGCCTGTTGCTGTAAATGAAAGCGTTTCGATAGGCAGCTTTTCTAATAGCTTTTTAGGCAAGTTGTAAGAAAGTGAAATTTCACGTAATTTAACAAAACTACCATCTTCTACAAATAACTCATCTATTTGGGAAAAGAAGTTTGTATAATACCTTTGATTAGCAATAATAGGAATATCATTAGGTGTTCCATCTTCTTTTACACCTTTCCAAACTACTACATTACCTCTATTTTCTGTAATTAATGCTGTTCCTGCACCAGTAGTATAAAGAAGATCCATATTTAGAATATCTCCACCAAAACGCCCATCAAAGAAGACTGTAAGGCTTAATCCCTTATAAGAGAATGTATTACGAATAGAACCCAACCAATCTGGCATTGTATTACCAATAGGTCCAAGAGTATTCGCTTGTTTAGGTCGTCCATCGTTGTCTATTATTAATTCTCCATTGTCATTTCTTTCCAAACGAGAACCCCAAATTACGCCATAGCCAAAATTTCTATCTACACGAATTTGTGGACTATTGAATCCTCCTAAGAAAAGAGATTCAATTCCTTCTTGAAGACTTACAAGTTCAAAACGGTTACGTGTATAATTTAAAGAGATTGTCCAATCTAAAGGAAATTTCTTTTGAATAAGTTTGAATACATCGGCTGTAATTGTTGCTTCTACTCCTCTGTTACGTATTACACCACCATTTATCCAACGAGAAGAAAATCCAGTAGTACCTGAAACTTCTGCTGGTACAATTTGATTGACAACTCTACTATCATAGTAAGCAAAATCTGCTCTCAATGTTCCTTTGAAAAGTTTGATATCTGTTCCTACTTCAAATTCTTTCTTTAATTCGTGAGTAAGGTTGGGTTCTGCTGCTCTTGAGCTTCTATTAAAACCTATTATATCTTGACCTTCAGCGACAGCTATCGAACCCCTTGTTGCATCTGATGGATCTGTACGATTAAAAAGTTGGCGAGTAACATAGGGTTCTGCTGCCGAACCTGCTTGAGCATACGAAGCACGAACTCCCCAATAGGATATGATATTTTTTGGAAGAGCTGGAATAAGTTCAGAAAGAATTGTATTACTAGAAATAGAAGGATAAAATACAGAGCGATTACCTGGCTCAAGTGTAGAAAACCAGTCATTACGTCCAGTAACTTCTACGTATATTTTTTCTTGATACCCCATCTTTGCAGTTGCAAACACACTTGTAGAACGTACTTTTTCGATAGTTGGAAGAACATCTAATTTTACTTGTGTTTCTTCATAATTGTAGTTATCACGTTCAGGTAATCCGATACCACGAAGTACATTCATTTCAAAATTACGCAAGTTGAGGTTATGTCCTACTGTACTAGAAAATTCAAAATCATCATTTATTTGCTTCTGTATTACTGCATATAAAGTATTGTCTATGAGAATGTTTTCTGCTGTTGCATCAAACATACGCCCTTCCAAACGTCCAAAAGTACCTAGATTAGTTTTTTGTTTTTGGTTGTCTTGATAACCATCTACACCTAATCTATTATATACTGTTATCCAAGAATTAACTTTATAATTAACGGTTGCATTTACAAACAAACGATTTACATTAGAACTAAAATTGTTGTTTTTAGCCAGCCAAAGAGGATTATTTACGTTATTTTCAGTATATGTGATTTGAGAACCATCTTCTTTTTCATAATCAGTTATATCAATACTAATTGGCCATCTTGATAAAGTAAACATATAGGCAGCAGCACCATTACCTTCTGCTAATCGTGTAGTTTTGGTATTAAAGTAGTTAATAGAAGTCTGGAAATTGAATTTTTTATCCGACTGGCTACCGAAATTTATAGATAAGTTATTACGTGTCAAATCATTTCCTGGGGCAATACCTTGTTCCATACGATTGCTATACGAAACACGATAGACATAGTTATCAAAACCACCTGAAACACTAAATACATTATCATACGTTTGTCCTGTACGGAAAAAGTCTGCACGAGGGTCATATACTTTTGGAACACCTACGTACTTCAAAAGACTATCATTTTGAATAGCTTCTTCTAAGCTAGGTCCCCAAGATACTCCTTGTTGTTGTCCATTTCCAGGTCCTTTACCAGCAAATCCTCCTTCGCCTTCTGGTAAACCATTTAAAAATATATCTCTAGAGCTACCCTGCAAGTATTTATCTTGATAGCCTCTAACGATAGCATCATTCAAAATTAGGTTAGAAGAGAAATTGAATTTTGGTTTTCCTTTTTTTCCTTTTTTCGTAGTAATTAAGATTACACCGTTTGCACCTCTAGCACCCCATATTGCAGTTGCTGCTGCGCCCTTCAAAACACTTGTACTTTCAATAATACTAGGATCAATGTCGACAACACGGTTTGAACCTGCACCTGTAAATAAAAGACTTCCATCAGAGTCATTTAAGCTAGACGAAGCATTAGTCTGACGGTTATCTAAAGGAATACCATCTACTACAAATAAAGGCTGGCTATTTCCTACAAGTGAGTTCTGACCACGAATGGTAATACGAGAAGATGCACCTGCTTGTCCACCAGAAGAAGTTACTTGTACACCTGCCACCTTACCAGCGAGTGCATTTACTAAGTTGGTTTCTCTAGAGTTGGTAAGTTCTTTAGAATCTACTGTTTGTAGAGCATATCCTAACGTTCTTTTTTGCTCCTCAATACCAAAACTTGTAACAACAACTTGCTCCAACATTTCAGAACTAAGAGTAACATCAATTACGGTTTGGTTTCCTACAGTAACCTCTTTTGAAGGCATACCAGCAAAACTATAAACAAGAATAGTTTCAGGACTTGGAACGACAAGACTATAATTTCCATCAAAGTCAGTTATTGTTCCTTGTGTAGTTCCTTTAATAACGACAGTTGCACTTGGGAGCGTTTCTCCTGTGTCATCTTTGACTACACCTGTTACGGTGCGTTCGGTTTGGGCGAAGGCAGAACCTAACCCAATTGTAAGCATTGCCCATAAGAGCGTAAAGCTAAGAAGTATTTTTCTTTGCATAATTTAATATGATTGAATGATAAAAGAATTGAATTTACTTATTTTTATTTGCGACTATTCTACAAACTCATAAGAGTAAATCTCATGAAAAATTTAAAAGACACACTAAGTTAGGTTAAAAAATCAAAACATAAAATATTTTTTCATAAAAATTCAGTACGTAGAAAACCATGTTTTTCTTTGACACTTAATTCAAGTAACACAAGAAAATAATTAAATTAGTTAATTACTTTATAGAATATAGATATTCTATACAAATTATATAGAATTAACATGTTTTTCTATCTATCTTGAATGAAGAAATAGTATACTGCAATAAAATTGATTTTCTAGGGTGCATCTCAAGGTGTCGCTTTATTAATTTTATAGTTGTAGGGAAATGGCTTGCCTTTTCCTTCCATACAGTTTTTTTCCAATTCAAAATGCTAGTTTAGGAAAAAGCAAACCTTTTCCCTACTAAAAACGACATTTTGAGATGCGTCCATTTTCTAGTAACAGTCACAGTATCTATTACATATTGTGTTTTGAGAGTTCGAAACTATCAGCTAAAGTATATGTATTGAAAATCAATTATGAGTGTATGTATTAAATAGTTTTAATGTAACAATGACTTAGTTCATATTTTAACTTGAGAATAATTAGCGTAATTTTAGAAGGGAGTACCAAAATACGTCTTTTTTTTGTAGAATACAAAACAATATTTTTGACCAGATGAGCAAAGATGAATAAATGGGGCGAAATGATATAAAAAAAATGATAGTCTGTAATTTGTTGTATCTTATTAAGAATTGTATTTTGCAGTATTATTCAGATTATTTTTTATATTTTGGTTTATAGTTTCATTATAGCTCTTCTTTAGTCATTTTACATTAACTCATGAAAGCAATTATTCCCGTAGCAGGAGCAGGTACACGCTTGCGTCCACACACTCACACACAACCTAAACCTCTTGTTCCGATAGCAGGAAAACCTATTTTAGGACATATCGTCGATAATTTATATGAAAATGGAATACGAGATTTTTTATTTGTCATTGGTTATCTAGGGGATAAAATAGAAGACTATATAGTCAATACTTATAAAGATACTATAAATGCAGAATTTGTTTTACAAGAACCTCGTATTGGTTCGGCGCATGCATTATGGATGGCTCGTGATTTTATCAAAGATGAAAAAGAGTTATTGATAGTTCTTGGAGATACGATTGTGGAGATGAATTATACCAATTTTTTTTGCATTCAAAATACAGTTGTAGCTGTCAGAAAGGTAGATAATCCACGTATTTTTGGAATTGTAGAACCTGATAAACATGGAGTCATCAAAAAATTAATCGAAAAACCACGCATTCCAAAATCAAATCTAGCTTTAGTAGGTGCATACAAAATTAGTAACGTACCTCTTCTTTTAGATGCCATCAAAACAATAATGAATCACTCAGCTTCTGCAAATAGTTCATGGGAGTATCATCTGACTGACGCTCTTATGGAAATGGTCAAGCAAGGCGAACAAATTACTTTTATGGAAGTAGATAATTGGTTTGATTGTGGAAAAAAAGATACTTTATTAGAAGCCAATGCAAGTCTTTTGAGAAGGCATGGTTTCAAAACATCTATCTCTGCTGATTATCCTAGTTGTATTATTATTCAACCTGTTCGTTTTGGAAAACAATGTAAATTAGAAAATTCTATTATTGGTCCTAATGTAGCTATTGGCGACCATACACACATTTCAAATTCTATTATTCAAAATAGTATTATTGGTTCGTTTTCCGAACTTGCTCATGCAACTCTCAATAGATCTATTATAGGTAGCGATTCTTCTTTGAAAGGATTAGTCCAAAGTCTTAATATTGGAGATAGCACTGAAATTAATTTTACAAGTACTGAATAAAATAAATTTAGAAGTAAGATTTTAGTTTGACTTTACTATTTTTTAATCAAAATCTTGTGGATTTAGCTATTTTAGAATATACTAACCCTCTAAAACATGCTACATTTACCCACAGGA
>PFKD01000087.1 GCA_002784125.1 Flexibacter sp. CG_4_10_14_3_um_filter_32_15 | reverse complement strand
TATAAAAAAGAAAAATCAGACAGTTTAGAAACCGTCTGATTCATATAAAATTTATCTAAAAACCTGTAACGCTATTTCAGGACAAGACAAGATAAATACTAAAAACAAATAAGGTAAATAAAAAAAGAATGTTCTATGACTTTACACGAAATCACAGAACATTCTTAGTTTCCTCAAAAATAATACAATTTTCACTTTTGTTAGGAAATAAATTAATTCGTTCTGCTATCTGCTTGTATTTCAAGAACTAACATATCCAAAAATTGTAATAGAGGTTCTAAATTTTTAGGTTTATCTACATACATGATTTGTTTTTTTGTTTTGTCTCCTTTCGTAATTTCTAATGTAGTGGCAGGATAATCAAAAGCTCGGTCATAACCAATCGCATCAGTGTCTAAAAATTTGCTCTCTGCAATCAAAGTTTGGAGCTTTTTATATTTCTCATCTGATAATTTTATTTGTACAATTCCGACAATCGTAGTGTACATTCTTCCATTAAAAACGACCATTTGGTCTTCTTTAATTGTCATATCAAAAACAGGACAACGCCCTTTACAGGCAGATTTTGCATATTTTAGTTCAAAATTAGTTTCTGTTTTGGTAGATTTACAAGAAGAAAAAAATGCGCTACTAAAAAGTAATAACGAGAGTAAGGCGAAGAGAAAAAAGGAATGTTTCATTGATTGTCTTGTTTTTTACTGTCAAC
Organism: Flexibacter sp. CG_4_10_14_3_um_filter_32_15; assembly: GCA_002784125.1. Taxonomy (GTDB): domain Bacteria; phylum Bacteroidota; class Bacteroidia; order Cytophagales; family Bernardetiaceae; genus Bernardetia. The sequence continues at coordinate 8,532 of PFKD01000087.1, read as the reverse complement.
GAGGCTTCGCCGTCGTTGAGAAAAGTATATAAATTATTCTAAAAGCTATCTGAAGTTTTTTGCAAAGGTACAGAAAATCGTTTTTCCAAAAGCGTATAAATCCAAAAAACAAACCACGCAATCAAAATTCCTGCTGTTGCACCTGCCAAAATATCGCCTACATAATGCACACCCAAATAGACACGAGAATAAGCCACCAATACAGCCCAAAAAAGAAAACCATAACGCAACACCTTTACCCAATTAATTTTAGTAAAACGTTTTAAAGCTAGGAAAACAAAAAAAGCAATACTAAAAGTAGTAGAAGCATGAGAAGAAATAAAACCATATTTTCCTCCTCTATACTCTCTTAGAATATGAACTAGATTTTCTAGTTCTGGATTGTGTGAAGGGCGAAAACGCTCAAAAAAAGGTTTGCAAAAGCCAGATGCAAATTGGTCAGCTAAAGCGACTGAAATAAGAATTCCGACAATGATTTTCCAAAAATGCTTTATGCCAAAAAGTTTATACAATAAAAAAATCAATCCTAAATAAAGAGGAATCCATGTATATTTTAGAGAAATGTACCACATCAAATCGTCCATAAAAGGATGATGCAATTCATTTAGAAATAATAAAAGTTGTTTGTCTAGTTGGTCTAGTTTTTCTATGAATGTCATTTTATATTCAATTACAAATTTTTAATTAAAAATTACGAATGGTAGTTACAGTCTTAATTTAATAAAGCTCAAAACTTCTACTAGAGTTATCTTCAAAATATATAAAAAGGTTCTTTTCTTGAATTTTGATATTTTTGATTTCTCCTGTTGATAATACAGAAGGTAAACCTGTTACTTTTTCTTTTCCTATTTTTATTAGGTCAGTATAGTAAAACGAGCTACTAGGTTTTATAAAAATAGAGTGATTTTCATGAACCTCATATTTACTGCCCATAAATGCAGATTCTTGTATGAAATAATTCTCTTGTGTATAAACAGGTAAAGGAGTATAAAATAATCCTAAAAATATACCACTTAGTAACATTCCAAGAATTCCATCATCCAACCAACCCAAAAAAATAAGTAGTGGAGAAATTACATATAGAGAAAATAAGCTGTTACAAATTTAAAAGGTTTAAAGAATACAACAGAACCAACCAAAGCACTTCCGTAAAGAAGAAACTTTAATCCAATTTTTATATAATTATTCAATCCAACATCGAAACTTAGTGTAATAAAGAAATTTACTACTAAAATAAGAAGGATAAGAAAGTGAAATTTGATGAGTTTGGTTTTCATAGGCAATATATAATAATGTAGGTCAAAGGCATGCCTTTGACCTACTAAAATATAATTCTATTAAACCACAATATTTACAATTTTCTTAGGCACTAAAATAAAACGCTTCGGAGATTTTCCTTCTAGCCATTTCTGAACTATTTCGGCTTCTAAAACTTGCTTTTCGATGTCTTCTTTTGGAGTTTCTAAAGCAAACGACATTTTAGTACGCACCTTTCCATTTATCGAAATTGGATATTCAAATTCATTTTCTTTCAAATAACTCTCATCATAAACTGGAAACTCTGCTTTTACAATAGAAGTTGTTTTTTCTAAAGCAAGATGCCAAAGTTCTTCCGTGATATGTGGCGCAAAAGAAGAAAGAATAACCAAAAATGGCTCTAAAATCTCTCTTTTGTAGCATTTCATAGCTGTAAGTTCGTTTACACAAATCATAAAAGCACTTACAGAAGTATTTAAAGACAAGCGTTCTATGTCGTCTTCTACTTTTTTGATGGTTTTGTGAAGTGTTTTGAATTCTTCTTTTGTTGGTTTTTCATCATTCAAAATCAAATCGCCATCGTTATTGTAGAATAAACGCCAAACTTTACGCAGAAATTTCTGAACACCATCAATTCCACTTGTATCCCAAGGTTTTGAATATTCCAAAGGACCTAAAAACATTTCGTACAAACGCAGCGCATCGGCACTATATTCTGAAACAACATCATCAGGATTGACAACATTATGAAGACGCTTAGACATTTTTTCTACTTGCGAACCACAAACAAAGTTACCATTTTCTTCTGTGATAAATTCTGCATTTTCTGTTTCTGGTCTGAATTTTTGATACTTTTTAATGTCTAAAATATCATCTTTTACCATACTTACAGGTACGTGGAGAGGAGTAATACTTATTGCTGTATTTGCTGGAATAGCTTCATGTCCTGCAACTTTATTGATTGCTTCTATTTTTTTTGCATCAGAAGTTAGTTTTTCTATTTGCTGATAAACTCCTTCGCTCAAATACACTTGGAAACCACTAATACGATAAACAAGGCTAGATTTTCCTTGAATCATTCCTTGATTAACCAATTTTTTGAACGGCTCATCAAACTTCAAAAATCCTTTGTCATGTAAAAATTTGGTAAAGAAACGAGAATACAACAAATGCCCTACGGCATGTTCTGCTCCTCCAATATAAACATCAACTTGATTCCAATAATCTACGGCTTCTTTTGAGGCAAAAACACGCATATTTTGAGGATCAGTATAACGCAAGAAATACCAAGAAGAACCTGCCCACCCTGGCATTGTGGTGAGTTCATAAGGATATTTTCCTTGATAAACAAAGGCTTCTGCACGTCCTAGAGGAGGCTCACCTTCTGCTGTTGGTTTGTAACTATCCACTTCTGGAAGCATTAAAGGCAATTCAGAATCAGGCAAAGAATGAGGGATTTCGTCTTTGTAATAAATCGGAATAGGTTCTCCCCAATATCTTTGGCGACCAAAAGCTGCATCTCTCAACCTAAAATTAATTTTTCCTGTGCCTGCTTTTTTCTCCTCTAATTTTTGGATAGCTGCTTGAATGGCATCTTTTACAGACATTCCATCAAGAAAATCAGAATTCATTATTTCGCCTTGTTTTTCTGTGTAGGCTTCCAAAACATTTCCATTTTCGTCTGTTTTGGTTTCTTTGATAACTTGAATAATATCCAAACCAAAATGCGTAGCAAAACGAAAATCACGCTCATCAGATGAAGGAACACCCATCACAACGCCAGTTCCGTAACCTGAAAGAACATAATCAGCTACCCAAATAGGCGTTCTTTTTCCAGAAATTGGATTGATTACATAACTTCCTGTAAAGACACCAGAAACAGTTTTTACTTCTGTTTGGCGTTCACGTTCCGAACGATTTTTGGCAACTTTTACATAATTTTCTACGGCTGCTCGTTGCTCTTTTGTGGTAAGCTCGTCAATAATTTCAAGCTCAGGAGCAAGGGCAATATACGTAACTCCGTAAATCGTATCAGGGCGAGTAGTGAAGGCAACTAATTCTTTTAATTCTTCGCTTTTTCGGTTATTTGGATTTTCTTCAATTTGGAAAGAAAGTTCTGCACCGAATGATTTTCCAATCCAATTTTTCTGCATTTCTCTAAGTGCATCTGACCATTCTACTTCTTCCAAACCACTCAAAAGACGGTCTGCGTAGGCAGTTGTACGCATCATCCATTGAGGCATTTTTTTTCTTTCGACAGGATACCCTCCACGTTCTGAAAGTCCGTCTTTGATTTCGTCATGAGCCAAAACAGAACCTAATTCGGCACACCAGTTCACAATCGCTTCTGATTTGTAAGCCAAACGATATTTTAATAAAATATCTGATTTTTCTTTTTCTGTAAAGCTATTCCATTCCTCTGCTGAGAAAGAAGGCGTATCATCATTACAAGCTGCTGAGATAGCTTGATTTCCATTCTTTTCAAAAATGGTAATTAATTTTTGAATTTCTTCTGCTCTATGTGTATCATTATTATAAAATGATTCGAAAAGCTGTTTGAAAATCCATTGTGTCCAACGGTAATAATCTGGATTTGAAGTACGAACTTCTCTTTCCCAGTCAAATGAAAAACCAATTTTATCAAACTGAGCCTTAAAGGTCTGAATATTTTGTGCTGTTGTGATGGCTGGATGTTGACCTGTTTCGATGGCATATTGCTCGGCAGGCAAACCAAACGAATCAAAACCCATTGGATGAAGCACATTAAACCCCTTCAAACGCTTGAATCTACTCAAAATATCCGAAGCAATATAACCGAGGGGATGACCCACATGAAGCCCAGAACCCGAAGGATAAGGAAACATATCTAATACATAATATTTCGGTTTTGTAGTATCGTTTTCAACTTTATAAACCTCTTTTTCCTCCCAAGCTAATTGCCACTTGGGTTCGATAAGGCGTGGGTTGTATTCCATTTTGTCGTATTTTTTCTGTTTGTTTTTATTTCTTTTAAAATAGCAAAACGAATTTTGCTTTATATACCTCAAAGGTACTAAGATTTTCGAAGATAAGAATTTTTGTTTAGGTTCTAATTTTAATTGTTTTTGTAGCAAAAAAATTCCCTCCTGCTTTTTCAAACAAAAGGGAATTAATTTTATAAATCAAATATATAATCAGAAGTTAATTATTCTTTAATAATTTTGATTCTTTGTGTTTGATTTTCTGAAGTAATCTCTACAAAATAGATTCCTGCTTTCTGATTTCTTAAATCGAAAGAAGTTTCTAAAGTAGAAGATTGTTTTTCTGCGTTTTGAGTTAGGATAGTTCTTCCTAATACATCAATTACTCTGATAGCAACATTACCTTTTACAGCTTTATCAGATAATCTTACAGTTACTTTTCCTGTACTTGGATTTGGATATGCAAAAAGAGTTTTTGCAGTTATTTCATTTGTAGCAACAACTTTTCTCATATCTTTATCCCCTTCATCTACTGTAGTTTCACCTACTCTTAATCCTGTATCACAGAAAGAAGCATATACAGCAGGAGAAGTTCCTTGTATTATAGTAATATCTGCGTATAAATCTTCAGGCGTTACTCCAGTAGTAGTGTGAATCAATGTATTATTATGATAATATTCTATATCTGTTCCACGTTTGATAATAGATATTCTATCATTTACAGATATAGCACCTGTTATTGTAGCTGATAGACCTCCAGATTCATATATGTCTATTGTATTTGAATTCTTTATGAATACACTATACTTAAGACTTGCATACCCAGCAGAGGTTGATGTAGCAGGAGATAGACCAATCATATAATTACTCATATCTGAAATTGAAGGAATAACATACGTAATACCACCATCTGTTCCATTAGGTAGTACATTGGTAGAAAGAGCTCCATCATCTGTTGCGCCATAACCACTTTCAGGAGATTGTGAAGTTACTGTTCCATTAGATTGGGTAACACTAACTAAATTTCCCCAGTTTACTAATGCTCCAGAAATAACTGGAGTAGTTATAGAAGATGCACCACTTGTTACGATAAGCGTTTCAAGACCTCTAGACAAACCTGTTCTTGGATTACCAGTCGTTGCTCCGTTAGATCCTGTCCAATTATAAGTATAAGTACCTGTTCCTCCTGTTGCTGTTACATTAATTTCCCCTTCTCCTGTACCACTAGTAGCACAGTTATCAGGAGTAGTCTGTGTATAAGAAACTGCTAAAGCTCCTAAAGAAGTACAAAATGAAGCAGATACAGCAGGAGATGTTCCTTCTATCACAGAAATATCTGCAAATAGAGTTTGTGTTGATAAACCTGCTACAGTTGTAGTATGTAGTAGAGAACTATTAATATAATACCTTATGTTATTACCTATACGTACTATACTAATTCTATCTCCGTTACTAACAGATGCAAAACGACCTACTAAAGTACCACTCTCATAGACTACGACTCTGTTTTGATAACCAATCCAAACACTATATTCTTGACTTTCCCATGAAGTATTTGTACCAGCAGCTCTAGAAAGACCAACCTGATAGTTTCCACTATTAGTTTCAGAAACAATAAAACTAATTCCTCCGTCATTACTTGGTAAAAGTCGATTTACAGATAACCCCCCAGCAGGAGTAGTCCAGTTTGTAGTTGATGTTGCAGTCAAAGTTCCTCCAGTTTGTGAAGCATTACTTAAGTCTCCCCACTGAACAAGACCACCTAGTACAACAGGAATATCAGATAAAGTAATACCACTCGTTACTGATACTGTATAGAGACCTGTTTCCATGTTTGTTCTTGTGCTTGCAGTTGAAGCATCATTCCAAAGATAAGTATATGGCGTATTATTAGCTCCTGCTACCCCTTCTAAGGTTACTTCTCCTTCACTTGTACCAGTAGTAGAACAATCATCAAAAACAGTTTGAGTATAGTTAAGACCTAAGTTAGCTGTTGTTCCTGTACAAAAAGAAGAGTAAATAACTGGACTTTCACCCCATACAGTCGCATCAGCAAATAATTGTGTATTTGCATTTACTGAAGTTGTATGTAGCAATGAATTATTTCTATAATAGTTTATTGAAGAGCCTTGTCTTAAAATAGATATACGGTCGCCAATAGATAACCCTAAATATGACGCAATAAAAGAACCACTCTCATATATGTATATCTCATTGTTTAAAAGATATACAGAATATCCCAAGCTAGTCCAAGAAGGATCTGTATTTGATTCAGATAGCCCAACCATGAAGCCTATAATATTACTCTCATTAATAAAAGTAATTCCTCCGTCTGTACTTGCCGATAATGCTGATGCTGAGATAGCTCCTGCATTTGTATCATTTGCTGCTACATTATTAGCAAATAATTTACCTTGAGATTGTGATACATTCTGCATATTTGTCCAAAATACAGGAGTACCAACTACCACAGGTACAGTAGTAGATGAAAAAGCATCATTTACTGTTACTGAAAGTAAACCATTTGCTAAACCTGTAGGTGTAGCTGTTGTAGCACCACCACTATATGTATAAGGTTCTGTACCGTCTTGAGGAGTAAAAGTAATGCTCCCTTCTGAAGCAGGCGTATTACAATCATCAGTTTGATTTTGTACATAAGTTACAGAAGTTAAAGAAGGAGCACATTTGGAAGTCCAAATTTTTGGGCTTGTTCCTTGTATAATAGACATTCTAACCACTAATTCACCAGCATTGGCAACATTAGTATCTGTATAAACAAGAGAATCATTATGATAATAATTAATATCATTTCCACTTCTTACCATCGTAATACGGTCGTTTACAGCTACTGTTACACCTGTATTCACACCTGATGCTGCATTACTGTATCTATAAAGCATATTATCAGATCCTATGTATAAACTATGTTGGATAGATAAATAAGATGGATAATTGGAATTATCTGGAGTAGATAAGCCTACCATAAAATTTGAAGCAGTATTCAAATCCTCCACAAGAAATGTAAAACCACCTTCTTGTCCAGCACTAAATCTAGCTGTCGATTGTCCTCCCCCAGGATTCCCCCAAGAGTGAGTTCCGGTTGCTTGTAGTTTTCCATCAGTAGCATCAGTGGTTTTAATCAAATCTGTCCATGCAACAGGAACACCGATTATAACAGGAACAGTAGACGTTCCATTGAGAGTAACAGTATAATACCCATTAGTTAGACCTGTAACAGTTTGGTCTGATGAACCAGTACTCCAGTTATAAGACGAACTAGAAGTTGCAGTTGCTGATGCACCAGATGTTGTTGCTCCACAGTCATTTGATGCTACTTGAGTATAACCAAACTGTGCCCAACTAAAAGAAATAGATGAGAAAAAAAGTAAAATTAGAAGCCAATATTCTTTACGAAATAGGCGTGTATAAGAATGCGTCATAAAAAAAGGTGGTTTTTTTTTAAAAAAAGTAAAAATAAAACAAAGTAAAAATAATCATTAATGGTTTATGAAAAAATAAATTTTAATTAAATTCTTACAAATCAAAGGTTATAAAATGACTATTTTATTTAGTTCAGTAAATAAAGTAAAATATACTATTAAATCCAAAAAAAATAAAGGTAACTATAGCTACTTTTAAACTATAAAAATTAAAATGACTGTATTTTTTTATAGAATCAATTTAGTATGGTAATTATTTTTTTTTAAAAAAAATAATTTAATAGAATTATAAATCCATTGTTGTAGTATTGCACACTACTAAAAAAATAGAAAAAGGCTAGTTTTTATTATAAAAAAATTTTTTAGGTTGTGTGAAAAAGTTAAGCTGCGTTGTTCTGAGAATATGTGTCATATCAAAAAGGTTATTTAATTTGTAGCGTTTAATTATGATTTAAATATCTGATTATCAACAATTTAATCCTTTTGCCCGTTGCAAAAGGTAGCCTAAATTAAACCCACGAATTTATTCGTGGGAAAAAGCGAATTGGCACTTAGTAGCCGTTTTAACGGTTTTTTATAGAATAAAACGGTTAAAACGGTTAAAAACGTATTCTTTTTCCTGCCCCCACAACTAAAGTTGTGGGTTAAATGGAATACCCTTTTGCAAAACAAAATACTTATAAAACCTTGAAAATAAATAAGATATAAAAAAAATAATCTCTACAATTTAATTATTACATTTAAGTGACATAAATATCTAATTTATTAAGCCAAAAAAACACTAAACTAAACACATTTGGTTATCTGACAATTTTTGTGATAATTTTATTTTTGGTAACACCTAATTTTAACTTGGTCTGTACCGAAGGTCTGAC
>PFKD01000354.1 GCA_002784125.1 Flexibacter sp. CG_4_10_14_3_um_filter_32_15 | reverse complement strand
AATAAGATACCTTACTGATTTAGTGACACAAGCAGTAGCTTGATGGAGATAAAATAGTAAAGTCAAACTAAGGGATAAAGTTAGAATCATTTCAAAATGTTCTATTAAAATCTATTTTATAGGTTTTGATAGCACATTTTTTTTGATGAAAATTAAAATCCATAAATTATTATTTTGATTGAGTTTGAATTGCCATTTGATGAATTACTTCGAAAATATCCAAAACCAAATCAGCAGGTAAATCTAAATCTTTGGCTATTTTCTGACGAGAGTCTAAAATAGCTTGCCATCGATTGGGTTGAAGAGTTTGTAATTTATTTTTTCGTTTGTGTTCGCCTATTTTTTTGACAACTTCCATTCGTTGCGCTATCATTTGGATAAGCTCAGTATCGATTTGGTCGATTTGCTGACGACATTCGTTCAAACAAATTTCAGAAGAAGAATTAGTAACGGTTAGTTTTTGAGAAGCATTCATAATTATTTAGATATTGGAAATAGGAAATAGATATTGGGAAATGGGTGTTTGGAAATAGGAAATAGATATTGGGAAATGGAAATGAAAAATTTCTTTTTTAATCACAACAATTAATTTAGAAAGCAATTTTTGGTAACTGCTTAAAGGCTGATTGCTAAAAATTTAGTTATGTTATTTTGATGGTTATGGATATTTTTTTCAATGGTTTGAAGTCCGTAATAATGAATGGCTTCAATTCCTCCAATGGCCGCCGAATCTAAATTTTTATTTATTTTTTGTTGCGCTGCTATCCAACGAATTGCACCAGCCGTATCACTAAAATCATTTGCTAGAATTTTTTTATTTTTAGAAAGAAATAGTTCACATTCAGCAAGTGCAACAGGATGAGAATAGACATGACGTAAATCTGAACTCTGAATTCCTTTTTTTGCAGCCAAATGAAGTTGAATAGGTAGATTTATTTCTCCTAATATTCTCAAATTCATTGCCTCAATTTTTTGATAATTATCAGAAACATTTCCAACAAGAGAGTTTTCGACGGCAATCATTCCCATTTTTACTTCTTTTGTAGCGACAGCATGTAATAATTGGTCAAAGTTTTGGCAATGCAACCAGTTATTTTTTTCTCCGAATTGCTTTTGAGCTGCCAAATGATGGAACGAGAAGAGTTTTCCTTGAATAGCAATAGTTTTCATTTTTGTTTTAGTTTATGTCACCATTAAAGACAACGTTTTTTATAAATTCTTAAAAAAAAGCATAAAAAAAACCCTGACTGTTTAAAGTCAGGGTTTAGAAGTTTGTAGGGTTAGAGTTGTTACTTAAATTTTGGCAATCAACTTTTAGTCTGCTTCTTTGTCCTGACTAGAGGGCTAAAAAAGTAGAAATAATAAAAGTTGAAAGAGAAAATGTTAAGTTTCATCTGTTTTTTTACAAAGTTGAATATTTTTTTGTAGTCTGCTGCTTTTTAAGTGACTACCAATGCACAATGATAAACACTTATTTTGGATTATGCAAGAATTATTTTGAGAAAATTGAAATAATTTTATTTCTCTGTAATCTCAACTTTACCACATTCAATTTCTAGGAGAAAACAACTTTCACCAAAACCTTGAGTAAAGATAAATTTACCAATAAATATTTCACTCCATTTGTAATCAAAACTATTTATTTCTATACAGGAATTTTTGGTAAAATGTAATTCTGTTGTCTTTAGATTAATAATGTCAGAAAAATAGACTTCTACCTTATCATAGTCATCTTTTTCTTCATTAAAAGGAAGGATAATAATAGATAACTCTACTTTTGTATCATTATCTATAAATGAAATTTTATCCACGCATAAATCATGAAACTCATATTGTCTAAGAAGATTTAAAATGTTTTCCATATCCATTTACTCAATAATTTCTTATTTATTCCCACCACCAATATTACTTCGAACAATCAATAAAAACAGCAAAACAGCCAAATAAATAGCTAATCCATAACCCAAAATACTCAAATAAGGAATTCCTCCATCCGTTTTGAGATAGGCTGGAAAGTTTGCATTTAAGGAAAGCGTAGCCGAAATGACAAGCGCACAAATAAGCATCGTAAAAGTAAGACGATTTGTAATTGATTCAGCTTTTTTGAGAATAGGCTCGTCGGCTTGAATTTTTATATCAAAATTAAATTCTCCTTTTCGTAGTTTTTTGAGAATGTAGCGAAGTTCGGAAGGGAAATTATATAAAAGTCCTCCAAATTCGGTTAGCGTATAAGAAAGTTCGGAATTGACATTACTAACTGAATACTCTTCTGCCAAAATCTTGACACCATACGGACGAATATATTCTAAACTCTGAAAATCTGGGTGTAATGTGTTTCCAATTCCTTCCAAAATAACCAAGGCACGCAAAATCAAAAATACAACCCCTGGCATTTCCAAACGATACGTATAAATAATTTTTTGTAATCGTTCGGTCAAATCAGCCATTCCCATATCGCCAGCAGCATCAAGAACGACAAATTCTTCTATTAGCTCATGTAAATCATACTCAAAACTTCGCATGTCTTCTATTTCACTATCAATGGCGAGTTTCCTTAGATTGGTAGCCATTCCACGAGCATCTTGTTTGGCTAGATTAATAAAAACACCTGCAAAAGCAAATTTTTGATGAGTCATGAGTTTTCCTACCATTCCAAAATCTAACAAAACTATTTTTCCATTCGGTTTTATTAGAATATTTCCGGGGTGAGGGTCTGCATGAAAAAGTCCGTATTCAAAAATCTGTGTCAGATAAATATCCATTCCCTTTTCGGCAATGCGTTTTGGGTCAAGTCCCCATGCTTCAAGCTGTGCTACATCCGTAATTTTACAACCACTTACATATTCAATAATCAAAACTTTTGACGTAGAAATGTCTAAATAAGGCTTTGGAACATGAAATTCTTCTCTTTTGTCTTTATATAATTTTCTGAACTGTTCCATGTGCCTTGCTTCGGTCATGTAATCCAGTTCTTTTTGCATTGTTTTTTCAAAAGCAGTTACTACTTCCAACGGATTCAGAATACCAGCCGAAACAAAAAAGTTTTCTGTCAGACGAACAAATTCTAACAAAAGAGCAAGGTCAGTTTTTACTTTTGCACGTACATTGGGGCGTTGAACTTTAATAACAACGTCTTCTCCAGTATGCAATCTAGCACGATGAACTTGTCCGATAGAAGCAGCACCAATAGGCACTTCATCAAAAAATTGGAAAAGCTCATCGGTAGTTTGCCCAGTTTCGATAAAAATAATTTCTTTTGCAATCTCAGTATCAAACGGTTGAACACTATTTTGAAGTTTTTTAAACTCATGAATAAGTGCTTCAGGAATAAAGTCGGGACGATTACTCAGCACTTGCGCTAATTTTACAAAAGTAGGCCCTAGCTCTTCAATAACCATTCGAAGACGTTCGAAGCGAGTAGAGAAAACCATCAAAGCTTCGCTCTCTCCTTCTTCATTGTTTGTCCAAGTAAGTGTAGTTTTGGGAGGAATAAATTTTTGAAGAGGTGTATTAAGTACAATATCCTCAAAACCGTATTTCAACAAAATTTGAATTACTTGCCTAAGACGATTTATATTTTTGACGGTGTTCTGAAAAAACATATTTTTCTTTTTTGAAAATTTGGCTGTTTTTTTCGCACCTTAAAAGGTACGGTACGTTTTGGCACCCTAAAGGGTACGCTACATTAACTACCTAAAATTACACATTCTAAACCAAAAAAACCAAACTCTTATTCTTTTGATTTTCTGTATAAATTAATATAAGAAAAAAGAACAAAAATTTGGCTTTCTATATTTTAGCTATTTTCTAAACTGTAAAAAGTAATGCGTTTGTAAATTACTTTGCAGCTACAGTTTTAGTTTTAGCAGGGGCTTTCTTAACTGCTTTTTTTTCGCTTTCTTCTACTTCACCAACGATACCAGCGTGAGCTTCTAATGTTTTGATGCGTTCAGTAAGCTCAGACATTTCTTTGTTTGAAGCAAATTTGAAAGAACGAACGATTTTTTCTACGATAGAAGAAAGTTGTCCTTCGAACTCTTTTTTCTTTTCTTCAGTAGTGTCAAAAAATTCATCTACTAATTTTTTGCCTTCATCTGCAGACATTTTGCGCTCGTCAACTAATTTGTCAACAGCTTCTTGTAATTTCTCAGCAGTCATTGATACTACACCAACACCTGTATAAACGAGTTTCTTAAATAAATCTTCCATAGAATTGAATAATTAAAGGTTTTTTGTTTGGAATAAAAAATTGTACGGCAAGTCAGTAATTTAGGTTTTTAGTATAAGTAAATTAAAACAATTTACTGAAACAATCAAACTTTCTACACACTAAAAAGAGTTTGTTTGTTATGCTTGCATACTAATACAACGATACAAAGTAACGACATGTTACAGAGAAATACAACTTTTTTGTATAAATAATGAAAGATTTCGCCTATTTTTATCAAAAACGCAATTTCCTTCCAATTTTTTTAATAAAACAAGCCTTTTTTTAAAATATTTTAAACTAATGGAAATAAAATGACTGATGGTCATTTTTTTTATTTATTGCGCTCTGTTATCGCCTTATTTTTTTGTATAAAGTGTACTTATATTCTGTCCAAGTTTCTAGTTTTGGTTCTGATTTTTTTTCTTTTGATATATAATATTCCTCAAGTGCAATTAGATGATTATAACGATAAAAATATTTATTGATTCTTGTTAGTTTTCCATTTCTAAAATATTTTCTCTCTTCTACTGTATTTTGCAAATATTCTTTATCATCAGAATAGCCAGTAAAATATTTTAGTTCTTGGAGGTTGCTTAGTGTATCTACTTTTTTATATGAAAAGCGAATTTCATTTTTTGTAGTATCATTTTTTGTCGATATACTACTTATCTGTTTCAAAATTTTGTCTTTAAAATCTCCTTCTGTGACATAAAAAAACTCTTCTTCTATTAGTTTTTGAGTGGTTTTATTCTCAAAATACCGTTCTGTTTTGTTGCGTATTTTTTTTTTATGATAAAGAGCGTGCATTTTATATCCAAACTCTTTACCTGAATTTATGAAATGTATTTCTCCTACTTTATTTCCATATTTATCATAAGAATAACTTATGTTTTTTGTTTCAACTAAAAGTGTTGAATCCATCAAGTTCAGGGTAGAATCATATTTTATTTCTCCAACAATTCTATCATTTCCATCAAAAATAAAGCTAGATTTTATGTATTTATAATAACCCATTTTGTCATGAATTTCTATTTTTTGATTTTTGGAAGGATAGTAATACTTAATTATTCCATTCTCAAAACTTTCTCCATAAAGTCCGTCAATTTCTACAACTCTGTCTGCTGAATCATACTTTATTTCTTCTCCTACATGATAGACAAAATATTCCCAATCGATAAAATTTTTTCTTGTATCAAAATGGTATTCAAAGAAATTTTCTGAAGTCGTATCTCCTTCATAGATAGAATACTGAACTGCTTTTATCTTTTCTATGCTCGTAGGCAAAGGTAGAAATAATTTCAAATCTGTATAAGATTCGGCGTATTGAGCTGAAACTGAAAAAGATAGAAGTAAAAATAAGAGAACTAAGAGCTTAAAAAATGATTTTTTCATAGATAAATTAAATTACAGATCAATAGAAGGCAATCGCACCGTAAAAATAGAACCTGCATGTTCTTCACTCTCCAAGCGAATTGTTCCTTGTAGTTTTTTGATAGCATTATGAACAATATACAAGCCTAAACCACTTCCTTTTGCTTGGTCGCTGGCACGAATAAACATATCAAAAATAGTTTTTTGATATGTTTTTGGAATTCCGATTCCATTATCCAAAAATTCTATTTCAATTCCTTTTGGTGTATCTTTTACTGTAATTTGCACTAAGGAGTTATCGTGATAACGTTTAGAATATTTGATTCCATTTTCCACAAAATTCTGAATAATTGTATAGAGTAAACTCTCATCAGTAGAAAATTCTTTTTTGCAATTTATATAAACCCTAAAATCGATGTTTTCATAATTTTCATAAAAAGAAAATGTAGCTATAATACTTCGAATAAGATGCTCAAAATCAATGATTTTTACGTTTAGTTTTCCTTGTTTGATAGAAGAAACCTTAGTCAAATCTTTAATCAGTTCACTTAGTTTTTTGACAGATGTTTCTATCATATTTGTATATTGCTGGACAGTCGTATCTTCACTTTTTTCTATTCTAAAAAGATTTAAAACACCTTCTACCGAACTAATAGGTCCTTTCAAATCGTGAGAAGCCCGATATAATAACTGTTCCATTTCTTTATTGACCGAAACAATTTCGTTTTGAGCAATTTTGAGAGAGTTTACATCTGCAACTGCCAAAATTGTTCCCAAAGATTCTATATTATCTGCCTTTATTGGATTACTGCTTACCCACACCCACAAACTATCTCTGGATTTCCTGCGAAGCTGAAGTTCATACTGTTCAGGTTTTGTCTTTATTCGTTTTTGAATTGTAATATGAGATTCTTCATCCATTTCTTTTGAGAAAAGAAGTTTGTCGATTGTTTTGCCTATCAGTTCGCCTTGTACATGCCCTAGAAGTTCCAAAACTCGTTCATTTACATAAACAATTTCGTCTTTACTGTTCAAAACAATGATTCCCTCACGCATTGTATCGATGAGTGTTCTGTATTTTTGCTCACTCTGTTTTATTTTTCTTTCCGAACGTTTGCGCTCACTAATATCACGCATCACAACGGCGATAGAAGTGGCTTCGTGTGTTTCATTGAGCTTAATAGGAAAAAAGGAAACGCCCACATCTAAAGGCATGTATTTTCTTCTATTGACGATTCGAAGTTCGGTTTCCCATGATTCTTGTCTAGGAAATTGAAAAACCTCTAGTCGTATTTTTTCTTGTGAAGAACGAGTAAAATAATCTAAAATACTTGTTCCAATTATTTTCTCTTCAATTCCTAAAAGCTCTTTTCCAGCTTCATTTATAAATTTTATAATTCCATCTTTATCCGTAAGACCAATAAACTCATGACTACTTCCAATAAGTGAAATAAGCCTTTGTTTTTCTTCTTTTGCAATTTTTTCGTGTGTAATATCCCTAGCTACTCCCAAAAAACCAGTTAAATTACCCACATTATCTACCTGTGGATTGATGCGTTCTTCGAGCCATAAATATTTTTTTTCTGTATGATGCAAAATTCTGAAAGTACGTGAAATTTTGATTTGTCTTAAAATGGCTTGTTGCATCGTTTCTAGTACTCTTCTTCTATCTGCTGGATGTACGACACGCATCCACGGAATAAAACCTCTATCAAAAAAATCAAGAGGGTAATTGAGAACGGATTGCAAATGCTCACTCACAAAAGTAAGTTCGTAAGTTCCTGTATTCGGATTTATTCCGACGGCATAAACAATTTCGTCTATATTATTGAGTAGTTGTTTGTATTCCTGTCTGTTTTTGACAATGGCTTCTTCATTGCGTTTTTGTTCTGTAATATTTCTAACAATCATGAGTACTTCTCCTTGCGTACTAAGATTCATACGAGCCTCCAAATGAAGGAGTTCTTTATTTTTAGTTAGATGATTGTATTGTATAGATTGTGGTTTTTGTGTGAGTAGTGTTTTTTGAATGGTTTGTTGTACTTTATCCGAAACCATCAATAAGAAAATATCTCCTATTTTTTTGTTGATAGGATTTTCAAATTTGTAATAATCTTGTTGATCGGCTTTGTAATCTAAAATAACTCCATCATCAGAAAGCAAAAACATTTGGTCTGGAATGGTATCTAATAAAGCCTTATTTTTGGATTCACTCTGACTTAGCTGTTCTTGATTTTGTTTCGCTTTCGTAATATCAGAAGCAATTAAGGCAAAACCTGTAACCTCATCATCAGTTACCATAGGCGCAATTCGGATATTTAACCAAGTGGTACGGGATTTAGTAACATAATTATAAAACAGACTTTCAAAACGCCCTATACCTTTACTTTCAAAAACATGCTCAAATATTTTTTTTAGTTTATTTCTCTCATTAGGCATAATAAGATCATATACATTTCTTCCCATCATCTCTGAAATGGAGGTTTCACTAGGAGTGCGATTAATGTATTGAATATTTCCATCTAAATCCACATGTAAGACATAGTCAGGCGCAAATTTGATAAGAGAACGCCATTTGTCTTCATTCTGACGATTTTTTGTGATGTCAGCAAACTGGAGTAAATACTGTTTTTTGTCAGCAATTTGCATCATCTGAACAGCCATTTTTATCCAAAAAAATTTACCTTTTTCTTTTCTTCTCATTTTTATCTCAAAGGTTCTGACTACTCCTCTTCTACGTGTACGACTACGAATTTGAGATAAATCAACATTACTTATCAGTACATTGATAGATTTACCTATAATCTTTTCTTTATCATATTTGAAGGCTTTCAAAAAGGGTTCGTTGGCTACTTGTATTTTATTATCTGCTGCCGAAAAAATAAGAGTAGGAGAAGGTAAAAGCTCTGCACATTTATAAATTAGGGCATCGTTGGTAGAATCATCAGTAGAATCAATAGAGTTTTCTTGGGCTTGTTGTAAGTTTATTTTGGTAAGCATTCCTGCTGTTCCTATTAACTTATTTCCAGATTTCAGAACCGTAATTTGAAGGCGATAAAATATATCTTTATGATTAATGATAGAATAAAACTCATCGCCTAAAAGCACATCAGCATGAGATTGAGCAGAAAAAATCCATTTATTATCTTCTTCTTCCTCTAATTGCCAAACCGTTTTTTGTAGAACTTTAGAAGTATCAATTCCAAACTCATTTATTAAAGCACCAATAATATTTTCTACTACAAGCTCGGCACTAGTTTGCCAAACTAGCACAGGCAAATGAGCCAACCAAGCATGATAACTAGCAGTTGAAGAACCTAGGTTAGGGTTTGAAAGTGGATTGAGTTCTGGTCTTTCCATGTAAATGTGCCTATCTAAATGAAATTTTCTGGTTTTTTCTGAAATTTTTATTCCTAACTTATAATTAAATATACTTTAACTCTATTTTTCTATAAAAAAAGACAAACTATTTCTTTATTTTATCATAATTATTCCATAAAATTAATTGATAGAAAAGATAGATTACAAATTACGCAAAAAATTTTATTATTTTATATTTTTTGTAGCTTTAATTAAACAACATGAGTGACATTTAAAAAAAGGCAAATCTTTGCCAAATTTTATTCTGTATAAATGTCTT
>PFKD01000348.1 GCA_002784125.1 Flexibacter sp. CG_4_10_14_3_um_filter_32_15 | reverse complement strand
AATATAAGTAAATTGCGACAATTTGTTATGCACCCTGCTTTCTCTGTTTCTAACAAAGTAATTAATTCTTCCTAAGAAAGACTTTTCTTAAATGCTTCAAAAAGCTCTAAAAGACGAATATCTCCACTTGTGGAAGCCAACGGTTCGGCAGCGACATCTCTTGAAAAAGTCGGACGATACAAATAACCTCCAGTAACAATATCTTTTCGCTCATAAAAGTAAATACTAGGAATATTATTGGTATAAGTATTTTTATCAAAAAATAAGGGCGAAAGGTTTAGGATTTCTTCTTGTAAATTGGTTTGTTTGGTAATACAAATCGAATGACTATCAGTATAAAAATTCAGAGGTTCTTTTTTGATTTGTCCAGATTGATTGGTGTCAGCAAAAAGATGATTCAGAGAATGAACAAAATTAGCTTGACTATTTTTGAGTTTGATAACACGAATACTTCGGATAGAAATAAGTTCGTATTTAGTCAAAAAGGCTAATTGTTCTAAAATAATAGTTAGGTTATTTTCAGCTTCTTCACAATGTTCTTCTATTTTTGCTTTGTTCCAAGTTGCTGCTTGTGTACGCCAATTTTGATACAAACTTTCCAAAGAATGATAGGCATCTTTGAACTTATCTTCCTCAAATTCTTTTTTCCAATCATTCAGTTCTGAAATATAGGGTATTTTGTTATTGTTTGAAAATAACGCTAAAATTTCCTCTATCAATGGCAAATATAGTGAAGGTGTAGGATTATCTATTTCTTTGAAAAGAGTAGCAAAATTAGAAGAAAGTTGAATGGAATGTTTTACTTTTTCGTCCCAAAGTTCTGCTAAAAGAAGATACGTTACATAGCGCATGGTAGCAAAATAAGTACGCAAAATTTGATTTATTCTACCCAAATTTCGATCTTGTTCGGAAGGCGAAGGCGCAAAAAGCCGTTTGAGTTCTTCGGCAATAAACAAAGGAAAATAACGAACAACTTGATTGGCTCGCTGTGTAAGTTGAAGGTTTTCGGTATAATCCGTATCACCATCATCATCTTCAAAATAAGAACTTAGCTCATCATCAGCAAACGGATTTTCGATTTCTAAATCATCGTCTTCTATAACCGTTCCGATTTGTAAATTTCTATATTTAGCAACGGCATAAAAAACAGGCAAAATAATATTTCGATTGAGCTGTGTAGAAGGAACAACGGTATTCGAATTATTCTTTGCAAAAATCAACTCCTGAACCAAATTTGTATTGGCTTGGCGAGGCTGAGGAAAACCGTTTGAGGTTAGATTTTTTTCTAATTGAAGATAAATATCACGAAGAGCAAGTTCTGTCTTTCGAATATTAATTCCATTTTCTAAGATATTGATAAACTCATTCGTAAAAGCTGAATATTCTTCTTCTGTAGGGTATTTTGAAGGCATATTTTTCTTAGAAGAAGCCAAAACATAAAAATTCGTCTTTCGAAATTGCTCAAAGGCTTTTTCACTAAAACAGGCATCTAGCACCAAAACAACCAATAATCGTTCTTTCTGAATCACTCTATTAATGGCATCAATCGAAACGCCTGTAAAAAAAATATCTTCTACTTTGGTTTCACTTGTACTCAAATAAAGATTAAAATCTTCATCCAAAATTCCATGGCCAGAATAATAAATAACCAAACTTTTTTGGGCATTTTGAGCTGCCGTTTTGATTACTCGCAGGATTTCTTGAGGCTGCTTGGCATTGTGAAGTGTCGTAATATTCTCTTTATTGATTCCAACTGTAGGTGATGCCAATACTTTTTCAAGTTTGTCGACGTTCGTTTTGGCAGCATTAAGGTCATGCAGCGACTCATCAGCAGGATAACTGCTGATGCCTATCAAAACGGCCTGTGTCTTTGCTGCATCAATTAACCTCATGAAATAAAGTAAGAATTTAGAATTTAGAAGTCAGAATAAAATAAAGTGAGAATTTAGAAATAAATCTAGATATTTGATTATTTGTAGGGAAAAGGCAAGCCTTTTCCTAATTAATATAGTCTTTTAATTATTTCAAAAGAGAAGAAAGTTCTCTTATCAGTTCTGCTGATTGGTCGTTGAGTTGTTTGGCGTTTACTTTTAGTTTTGTTCCGTCTGGTTTCTCTAGTTCGACGGTTATTTCTTCTCCTCTTTTGGTCTGTCCTTTTTGCACAAACCAAGTTTGAAGAGCTTTTACAAGCTGCACAACAGCAGGCGCACCCAAAACGACAGCCAAAGTTGCTTCCATTACCCCTCCTGCTTCATCATCTTTTAGTTCTGCACGTTCTTGATTTATTTTTTGATAATCAAGGTCTTCATCATTTTCTAACCAGTTTTTTAGATTTTTGGCTTCTTTGCTACTGTCCTCATCTGCCAAAACGTGTATTTTTAAAGTATTCATAAAGAGTATTTTTAGATAAAATAATTAGATAAAAAACCAAAAAGCTTTCTCTAAATTAACCTCTAATTTAGGAAAAGGATTTAAAACGCAATATATAAAAAAAAAGAATGTGTTAGGGAAGGTATTTTTGATAAAACTCAAAATCCTAACACTAATCGTAAAACTAGCCTGCTTATATTTTTTAATACTTAAATTATTAGGTTAGGTAAGCAACTAAACTTTGTCAAATACGTTCTTTGCAGAATTAATTTAAACAAAAAATCTCTTAAAATTATGCGTCTAAAAACTGGTCAAACTGCTCCTTTATTTTCTTTGGAAGATATTTTTGGTAGAAAAATTGATTTATCCTCATATAAGGATAAAAATAAAAAAATACTTATTTCTTTTTTTAGAAATGTAGCTTGTCCGTTTTGTAATTTCAGAATTCATCAACTGACAAAGAAAAATGAAAAATGGAAAGATAAATTAGAAATGATTTTTTTCTTAGAATCTAAGAAAGAAGTTGTCTTGCGTAGTATTTTTCATAAAGAAGTTTCGCCTATTCCGATTATTAGTGATGAAAATAAAGTTCTTTATCAAGAATATGGAGTAGAAAACTCTACTTTCAAAACGCTTAGTACATTTCTTTCATCAAAACATAGAACAACCTTCAATACGGCTAAAAAAATGGGCTTGAGTATTAATTCAGGAGAAAAAGGTATTACAATTATTCCAGCCGATTTTTTATTAGACGAAAACCTAACTATTATGGAAGCCTATTATGGAAAAAATATAGGCGACCATTTGCCTTTTGAAAATATAGAAGCTGCTTTATAGCAAAAAGTTAGACTAATTTTTGCTATTCTTTTTATCAAAAACAATTGGTTATCTGACAATTTTTG
>PFKD01000407.1 GCA_002784125.1 Flexibacter sp. CG_4_10_14_3_um_filter_32_15 | reverse complement strand
CAGCAAGTGCAGGTTTGGCTCTTCCAGTTGTTTTTTCTTTTGGAACTGGACTGCCTGTGATTCTTTTTGCTTTTGTAATTGCGTTTAGTATGGAAAAATTAGGAATGTATTTTAAGGCTGTTACGAAGCTAGAAAAAATAATGCGATTTGTGGCAGGATTTGTTTTTATACTGACAGGTTTGTATTATATCAATATTTATTTTAAAATAATATAATTCTCAAAACCTATACCGTTTCCAAATCCTTATAGGTTTAAATGAAAAGAAACAATGAAAAATACTTCTTTACTTCCAATTTTGCTACTCATTTTCTTTACTTCTTTCGTTTCTTGTTCTCCCAAAAACAACATGCTTTTGTTCAAAACCATAGATACGGATTTTTCGAAAGGAAGATTAAATCATCAACAAACTATTACCCTTACTGATTTGGAGAAATTTCATGGGCATTTGTGTGATGGTTTGGTTGTGGGAGGCTTGGCAATCCAACAGGCAATGAAAGAACTCTATCCCAATGAAATCATTGACAGAACCAATTTAAGAATTGTCAGTAAACCTTCGCCTTGTTTGACCGATGTAGCGATTTATTTGACAGGTGGACGCTATCAATTCAATACGTTTTATGTAGATACCGAATTTGAAGGACTTTATATTATTCAACGCATCGACAACTTAAAAACCGTTTCTGTTTCACTCAAGGAAGGCATAAAACCAACTCAAATTGATAGTTTGGGAAATCGTGCTATCAAAAAAGAATTATCGCCCTGCGATATTGATTATCTAAGAAAACTAGAAGATGATTTTACAGAAATGTTGTTAGAAGCAGATCCCAATAAAATTTTTACAGTAAAAGAAATTTTTGATTTTAAATGGAATCCCAAGACAAAAAATGATTATCTCAAAACTGATATTTTGAATAAAAATCAACCGAAAGGTTGTCAAGGGAAAACAAAATAAATACAGCGTTTCAAAAGTTTATTTACATTTTATTCTGCATTCAGTTTAGCTATGCTAAGGACTATATGGTTCTCAGAAATGAATGTTTCGCTTTCGCAGAAGCATTATATAGCTTGAATCACGCTTCTAAAGGAAGCATTTCTTTCGTTTTTGAGAATGCTAAAACCCTCAGCGTAGCTAAAAGGAACATAGACAAAACGGTAGAAAAAACATAAAAAACTTATGTTGCACAGTACTAAAGCCTACACATACATTTGTGAAAACAAAAAAATCAAATCTCAATTCGAACTTGATTTTTAACGGAATTTATCGGACTTTTGTGAGTATTTTATTTTTACAAAAAGAAATTCAAAACGGATTACTAGTAACTGATTACTGGTAACTGAAAAAACTGATAACTGATAAATCAATGTTACAAATTGCACACATACAGGCGCATAAAGAAGAAGTCATTGCAGCACTTCAAAAACGCCATTTTAGCAGAGCTACTGAGCTTGTCGAAAAGGCTATTTCTATCGATAATGAAAGAAGAACAACACAGTCCTCACTCAATGAATTACAAGCTGGTGCAAATGAAGTGGCAAAATCTATCGGTGCTTTGATGCAACAAGGCAAAAAAGACGAAGCGAGTCGTGCAAAAGAAAAAGCTGCTCAAAGCAAACAATCTATAAAAGATTTAGAAGATAAATTAAAGGAATTGGAGAATGATTTGACAAACTGTTTGTATGAAATTCCGAATACACCTTATAAAGATGTTGTTGCAGGAAAATCGTCAGAAGACAATCAAATTATTGATGAGTGGGGAACAATTCCAACATTGGCAGACGATGCTGTTCCACATTGGGAGCTTATCAAAAAATACGATATTATAGATTTTGAATTAGGTAACAAAATTACAGGCGCAGGTTTTCCAGTTTATAAAGGAAAGGGCGCAAGATTGCAACGTGCTTTAATCAATTATTTTTTAGATGAAGCGATTGCAGCAGGTTATCACGAAGTTCAGCCTCCAATTTTGATAAATGAAGCCTCAGGGTATGGCACAGGACAACTTCCAGACAAAGAAGGACAAATGTATGAAGCAACTGCCGACAATCTTTTCTTGATTCCGACAGCAGAAGTTCCGATTACCAATCTATACAGAGATGAAATTGTAAAAGAAAATGATTTTCCTATCAAAATGACAGGTCATACGCCTTGTTTTCGTCGTGAGGCAGGTTCTTGGGGTGCAGATGTGCGTGGTCTGAACCGTTTGCATCAATTTGATAAAGTAGAGTTAGTTGTCATAGAACACCCAGAAAAATCATATCAACGTCTTGAAAATATGCTCTCTCATGTAAAAGGACTTTTGGAAGCATTAGAATTGCCGTACAGAGTTTTGCGTTTGTGTGGTGGTGATATGGGTTTCACTTCTGCCATGACGTATGATTTAGAGGTATATTCGGCTGCACAAGGTCGTTGGTTAGAAGTAAGTTCGGTTAGTAATTTCGAAACTTTCCAGTCTACTCGTTTAAAACTTAGATATGAAGATAAGAACGATAGTAAGAAGAAACATTTAGCGCACACCTTGAATGGTAGCGCACTTGCTTTGCCACGTATTGTAGCGACAATTTTAGAAAATAATCAAACAGCAGACGGAATCAAAATTCCGAAAGTATTGCAAAATTATTGTAAGTTTGAAAAGATTGACTAATTATTTTTGTAGCTTACCCTTTAGGGTGAGAAAATGTATCGTAATCTTTAGGTTGCAAGTGTTTTTAAGTCTAGCAATACATCGCATTCTAAAGGATACGCTACAATTTTAAATTAAACAATCATTTAAGAATAGAGTTT
Source organism: Flexibacter sp. CG_4_10_14_3_um_filter_32_15 (assembly GCA_002784125.1). GTDB lineage: Bacteria > Bacteroidota > Bacteroidia > Cytophagales > Bernardetiaceae > Bernardetia. The sequence goes on along the minus strand of PFKD01000407.1, from coordinate 6,530 downwards.
ATCGACTGTATTTTATTATTTCATTACTGATTAAGTTACTAATCATTCTTTGGTCATTAATCACAATTTTTTCAACCATTTTATGAAAGAAACTTCGTTTTTTCGCCTTTCGTTTTTTCAACTATTTTTTATTTGTTCTATTTTTCTTCTTTCAGCTTGTCAAAAAGGGGTTTCTACTCCTGCCGAACTTACCAAAAAATATGGTGTAGAGGCTTTTGATTTTAAATTTTTGAGTACAAAATCTCATCTTTCTTTCCAAAATCAAAAACAGGAATTAGGAAGTGCTGTCGATATTCGTATCGCAAAAGATAGTTTGATTTGGCTTTCTGCTCGTCCTGCTTTCGGAATTGAAGCTGCTCGTATGCTTATCCGTACCGATTCGGCTTTTTTGGTCAATCGTTTAGAAAAAAGTTATTCGGCTGTTGATATTCGTTCTTTAAGTAAGCAAGTAAATTTTGATGGCGATTTTAAGACTTTACAAGCTCTATTTTTGGGAAATGTTCCTCCATTAGATAAAAGTATTACACCAGAAAAGCAAGAAAAATTCTTTGTTTTAGAACAAGTCTATGAACTTTTCAAAACCTCTATGTATGTGAGTAGAGAAAATAAAAAACTCTCAAAAATAGCTGTTCAAGAAACCGATGGTGGAATGAATAGTCTTTTTATAGATTATAGTAATTTCCAAACTTTAGACAGACAAAAAATTCCTTTTAAAGTAAATGCAGTAGCTAATTTTTTTAACCAAAAAGAAAATAAAACTGACCAAACCAAAATTGAAATCGAACATAAAAGAGTTGTCTTTGAAAAATCAGACCTTTCTTTTCCTTTTTCTATTCCTAGTAATTATGATAAAAAAGAATTAGGGAAAAAATAGATTCATGTCGTTGGTAGGAACACCAACAATGGTAAGGTAGTTTTATTTATTCTTACTTCTAATTCTTACTTCTGAAATCTAACTTCTAACTTTATTTCCATGTCATCAAAAGATAAAAACCTAAGCCTACATTCTGAAAAATCTATTCAAGATATTGAAAAGAAACAATTTGCTATTGTTGTAGCAGAATGGAACACAGAAGTAACAGAAGCATTGTATGAAGGTGCTTATAAAAAGCTGATAGAATACGGTGCAAAAGAACAAAATATCCACCGTTACGACGTTCCAGGGAGTTTTGAACTTACTCTAGCAGCACAATGGGCAGCCCAAAAAGCTGATATTGATGCTATTATTTGTTTGGGTTGTGTAATTCAAGGCGAAACTCGTCATTTTGATTTTATTTGTGATGCCGTAGCACACGGAATTACAAATGTAAATTTAAGACACAACAAACCTGTAATTTTTGGAGTTTTGACACCTGAAAATCAACAACAAGCTCTTGACCGTGCAGGAGGAAAACATGGAAATAAAGGCGATGAAGCAGCCATTACAGCAATAAAAATGCTAGGACTTTATACAACGATGATGAAAAAATCAAAAAGTGGTATAGGTTTTTAAAACCAATTTAGATTTTAGAAGGTAGAATTTAGAATTAATACAAAATTTCTAACTTCTACACTGGCATTCATTCTGATTTCTAAATTCATACTTCTAAATTTGTATTCGTATTCATTCTGACTTCTAAATTCATACTTCTAAATTTGTATATATGTGGCTAAAAACAGCTAATTTTATTTTAAAAAACAGGTTGTGGCTTTTGCTTCTTCTTTTTGCTCTCACAGCTACTATGGCTTTTCAAGGTCAGAAGGCAGAACTTTCTTATAGTTTTTCTAAAGTAGTTCCTGATTTAGATGAAGATATTATTTTTTTCAATAAGTTTAAACAACTTTTTGGACAAGATGATAATGTTGTGGTTTTAGGGATGGAAGATGAAAAACTATTTGAACTGGAAAATTTCCAAAAGTGGCAAAAGCTATTATACGATTTAGAAAAAATAAAATTCGAAAATAAAGAGAATATAAAAGGTTTAGGAGATAGCATAAATGCCGTTATAGGTGTCATAGGCATTGGAAAATTACCTTATATTTATAAAAATCAAGAGATAAAAAAGTTTGAACCAAAACCAATTTTCCCCAAACAAGTACAGACACAAAAAGAATTAGATAGTCTTTTGAAATTTACCTATCAGATAAAATTTTATGAAAATCAGCTCATAAATCCAGAAAATAAAGCTTCTCTAGTCTTGGTTACACTTCCTCCAAAAATCACCAGTACAATTTATAACCACGAAACGGTTATGCGAATTAGTGCATTGGCAAATAAATTTTCAGAAGAAACAGGTATCGAAATTCACTATGTAGGTCTTCCATTTTTACGTGTGGCGATTTCGAGTAAGGTAAAAAGTGAAATGATTATTTTTCTTTCACTTTCTATTGCCATTACAGCTACTTTTATTTTTTTATTTTTCCGTTCCTTTACACCTGTTTTTGTTTCTTTGAGTTTGATTACGATTGTTATTATTTGGACAATGGGTGTTTTTGGTATTCTAGGCTATAAAATAACCATTCTTACTGCCATTCTTCCTCCCGTTTTGGTAGTTATTGGTATTCCGAATTGTGTTTATTTCATTACAAAATACCATCAAGAATGTAATAAGAAAGGAAATAAAATAGATGCAATAAAATATGTAATCAAAAAAATAGGAGTTGTTACACTGATTACAAATACTACTACTGCCATTGGTTTTTTGGTTTTGGTAAGTACACAAATAGGGATTTTGAGTGAGTTTGGACTTTCTGCTGGTATTACTATTTTTGCTACTTTCTTTATTTCTATTATATTTTTACCGATTGTGTTTTCTTATCTTCCAATGCCAGAAGGAAGGCGAACAAAACATTTGAATAGAGGAATTATAAATACTGTACTTACAAAATTTGATTTCTTGATAGAAAATCACAGAGTAATTATTTATGGTGTTACAATTATTATTGTTGTTATTTCATCTATTGGACTTTATCAAATAAAGGCAAATTCGTTTATGGTAGATGACTTGCCAAATGATAGCAAAGAGAAAAGAGATATTGCTTTTATAGAAAAAAACTTTAAAGGAACGATGCCTTTAGAAATTGTTGTCGACACAGGAAAACCAAAGGCTTACAGAAGAACACAAACACTAGAAAGGATAGAACAAATTGAAAATTATGTTGATAGTTCTGCACATCTTTCTACACCTATTTCGCTAGTAACTTTTATAAAAGCTGCAAACCAAGCCTATTTTAATCAAAGTGAACAATCGTATAATTTGCCAGATAAGCGTACAGGAGCATATGTTTTGCGTTATTTGAAAGGGCAAAATGACCCAACAGCAATTTCGGCCTCTTTTGTGGATAGTACCGAACAAATTTTGAGAGTTTCTTTGAAAGTGGCTGATATTGGCTCGTTGCGTTTGGATTCTTTAGTCAGAACAAGCTTACAACCCAAACTGGATAGCATTTTTGCTGATTCAGTTGGTTCTACCAAAATGACTGCGAAAGTAACAGGAACAACTCCTATTTTCTTGAAAGGAAATACGTATCTGATAAATAATTTGAAATGGAGTTTGCTTTTAGCTTGTGTTTTGGTGGCTATAATAATTGGTGCGCTTTTCCAAAATATTCGTGTGATGATTATTGCTATTATTCCAAACTTGATTCCTCTTTTGGTTACGGCTGGAATTATGGGATTTTTTGATATTGCACTCAAACCAAGTACTGCGCTTGTTTTTAGTATTGTTTTTGGAATTGCGGTTGATGATTCACTACACTTTTTGGCTCGTTTTCGTCAAGAACTTTTAGTCTTCGATTTTGATAGACATAAAGCCATTGATGTTGCGCTGCGTGAAACAGGAAAAAGTATGATTTATACCTCTATTATTCTGTTTGCAGGTTTTATTATTTTTGCTTTTTCGTCTTTTGGTGGAACGGTTGCTTTAGGAGTTTTGACTTCAATAACGCTGTTGGTAGCCATGTTTACCAACTTGATTTTACTTCCTGCTTTGCTGCTTACTTTTAATGCAAATATTCGTCGTTCGAATCATCCAATAATTGAAGGTACAGAGCAATAAAATAGAAATAAGTACCGAGCAAGATTAAATATTGTTCTTGAAAACAAACCTTTTAAGCATAATAAAGAGGCTGTCCATATTTTTTCGATAGCCTCTTTTGCGTTGCAATAAAATGGTAAATTATTCTATTTTCTTATAATTATAATAGTAATTTCCACCATTAGCAGTAATCAAGAACGTAATTTCATTTAACTTTTCTTCATCATCATTTTGATAGAAAAAGTATCCTTGTGTACCCTGTGGATCTGTTTCATCTAAAGCTATACCTACTATTGTTACTCCTTGAACAATTTGTTGAGGAATTCGTAATGCAATAGCTTTTTTAGAATTTAGGTCTTTTAGCTCTATTTTGAAAGTTGTAGTACTATCTGTTTCATCTGCTGTTTGTAGTCTTTCAGTAAAAATCATTTCATTTTCTGTACTTCCTTTACTTAAAGTAGCTGTACTAATAAAGTTCAAATTTTGGCCAACAGTAAGTGTTCCTTCGTATTCTCCACTCATCAGAGTAGAATAATCTAATTTTTCAGGCGTATCTTCTTCATTGTTACAAGAGCTAAATATAAACAAAGAAACAAGGGTAAATAAAACAAGGAAATAAGCTGGATTCTTTTTGTGATTTGATTGAATATTCATATTTTTTTATGATTCTAATAGTTTTGATTTTTGTAAAGTGCAAAATTACGCATAAATTATTTTATAACAAGACCCTTTTTTCGAAGAAAACGCTGCATTAAATCAGAAAAAAATATACTAGAAATTAAAATTAATTAAATCCCTATTATTTAAGTGTCAAATTACTCATAATCAGCTAGTTATGTGATTCATGGTTTTACCCTAACAAAAAGTATAGTTTAATTTAAGTAGTAACTTAATTTACTTCCTCCTCTTCAAAGCAGAAAAAATCTAATGTTGTATGTTTGGTAGTATTTCCTAGTTTTTTGGCTTTTATCCAGTCTTTACAGGCTTTGGTTGGTTGTTGTAAATCCAGTAATAATTCAGCTCTTTTCATATACAATTCTTTATCTCCTTGATTGTATAAAATAGCTAAATCCAAATTTTCCATTCCCTTTTCTCGTTTATTCAATTTAAAAAATAGATTCGAACGAGTAAAATGAAATTTTGATTCGGTTGGGTTTTCATTGAGCAGAATCCAATTATTTCTTAAAGCTAAGGTATAATTTTTGACTCCATTTTCTAGCTGTTCTACTATTTCAGTTCTTTTTTGAGTTGGATTATTACTTTTTTGGATTATTGTTTCAATATCTTTTTGTGCTAAATTATTTTGTTGAAGATTGGAGTGTGCTAAAGCTCGTTGCTCATAATAGATCGATTTTGTTGAGTCTTGACGAATTAAAGTAGTATAAATTTCGATAGCTAATTCATATTCTTTGAGTCTATTATAATATTCGTCGGCTATTTCATGAGCTGTTTTTTGCTCATATTTACTAAGGTCAAGAGCTGTTGAAAAATCTGTAATTGCATCTTCTTTGTCATTAATTTGTCCGTAAGCAATTCCTCTTTCCAAATAAAATTTACTTTCTTGAATGAGCGTATTTTCGATTGCTTTTGTATAATCTTTCAAAGCTCCATTAGGAAAACGAAAATATTCTGCGTATAATTTTGCTCGTAAAAAATAAGCTGTTGCAAACGAATTATCATAGCCAATAGAGTAACTCAACTTGTCTATTGCTTTATCGTATTCCTTTGTTTCTATCTTTTGAAGAGCTTGATAATAATGAAATCTACTCATAAAACTATGAATAGAATTTACAACTAAAAACATATAAATTACAATCGTAATAGAAATTAAGGTCGAATAAAGATTGGTGTTTTTTGGATCTTTTTGACGGTGTGTATGATAACGTCTGAAATTTTGGTCAGCTTCTTTTGGGCGTTGATTGGCATAATAACTATATGAATATGCAAAACGAAGGGTTGTATCATAACGTTCTTTCGTAACTGGATTAGACAAAACTTGATAGGCTTCATTAATCTGCTTAAAAAGCTCCTCTGCAACTGGATTATTAGGGTTTTTGTCTGGGTGAAATTCTACTGCCAAACGCTTAAAAGCTACTTTGGCTTCCTCTTGAGAGGCAAGTTCTGGAATCCCCAAAGTAGTATAATGGTTTTGCATTGCTCGTTTGTAGCTTTTTTATTTATGTTTTCTATAAAATTTTGTTTTGCTGTTTGTACTTTATTAGTTTGTGCGCTTATTTTAATTTTATAACTTATTAGTAATCATTATGTTTACACTCTTTTGAGTGGTTTTTTGTCTTTTTATTAAACTCATAAAAGTTACAAAAAAAATAGTAATTGCACTAATTATTTTGCCTTTTTAACGTTGAAATAAAAAAATAAATTTATGGGGAAATTTTTTAGATCCTCGGTTTATTTTGCTCTATGTTTGACACTATTTTTTAACCGTCAAGAACTGTGTTAAAAACCAAATATTTAACCAAATTTTATTTGGTTTTTAACATTTGTGCTTGGTAA
>PFKD01000275.1 GCA_002784125.1 Flexibacter sp. CG_4_10_14_3_um_filter_32_15 | reverse complement strand
GATTTTTTTTATAAACAGTATATTTAGGCAAAATCAAAAAAAATAATTATTTTTAGACTATTATTTTTTAGATTCTATTTTTTAAACTTTTTGATTATGCGTAATTTTATTTTTATATTATTTTTATCATTATTAATAAGTCTGTCTAGTAGCTTAAAGGCACATTCTTTAGATTATTCAGTTGAGTTTTCCTCTGAAGAATCTTCTAAAAAAAGTAGTTCTAGTGTTATTCCTAAAAAAAGCATAGAACCAGCAAAGCAAAAAACAAAAAAAGAGAATAGAGAAGAAAAAAGAGAGCAGAAAAAACTAGCCAAACAACAGCGAAAAGAATTTAGAAAAGCACTTTGGAAAACTATCAAAGAACAGCGAAAAATAAATAAAGAAAACAGAAAAAATGGAACGAAAGAACCTAACAAGAAAATACATTGGGCTGCTTATGTAGCTTTCTTTGGAGCTTTACTTGCCCTTAGTATTTTTGTGGCAGCGATTGCAATAGGCTCAATGTATGCCATTTTTAGTTATTTGTTGCCTTTTGCTCTTTTGCTGTTGCCTGTCTCAATAATTAGTGGAATTATTGGTGTAAGTGTTGCAATAAATGACGATAATGAAAAATTTGATAAAACGTATACACTTGTACTTGCTCTAGTCGGAGGAATTGTTTCTTTACTTACCTTACTTTTTATTATTATCCTTATTTTAGCTCTTTCTGCTGCCTTTTAAAATTATATTTTTATTTAAAAAACAACTAATCAGCTCATTAATTTTACTACTATGTCAAAAGAATCATTGTACAAACAGCCTAATGTTGAGATTTCTCACGATGCAGCCAATTCAGCTATTTATATTTATTGGAAAGGATTTGTCATGTTAGATGACTTCAAAAAAGCAATGTTAAAGGCATTAGATTTTTATCAAGAAAAACAGGCACTTCATTGGATTATTGACCAAACAGAAAGACAAGCCGTACATCCAAAAGTAAATGAATGGGTATTGGAAGAATTTTATCCAAAACTTTTAGAGATGGCTCAAAAAGATGCAAAAATGGCTGTCATTGTCCCTAAAGATGTATTTGGGCGTTTTAGTATGAAAAGCCAAACCGACAGTTTGACCAAAAAATACGAAGAAATGATTCCCTATCAGTATTTTCAGTCTTTGTCAGAAACTGAAAAATGGCTTTCTTAATTTGAGTTTATACATATTTATTTTTTAACTTTCATAGAAAAAATAAAACAATTTGAAGGTAGCTTGGTTTATAATAGGTAAATCAAGCTACTTTTTTTGTCTTTGATTTATTTACTTTTTAAACTCAATTTTTTAAACTAGACTCAATTTTTATGAAAACGAACAAAATCATGTTGTTCTTTGTGCTTGCTTTTATGACTTTTTCTTTCTCTTCTTGTGATAAAGACGATGTAGTTAATTACGCTGACGATTTGCCCGGTACGTATGAAAGTCTTTCAGGTCAAGTAAATATAGAAGGTGCTATCAATGTAATTACGCTCTCAAGCAAAGGCGATAGTGAAGCTCTTACCAAAAATCTTATTGTAAAAATTACAGACAAAGACACCGAACAAATTGCAGGAATAGAAACTGTACGTTATTCAACCAACAACAATGATGTAGATATTACTCGTGTTGGAAACCTTATTACACTCAGAGTTACAAGTGCTGAGTATGTACAAAACCCTACTAATATTTATATTGGAACACAAAGAGTAGAATAATCTGTTCTCAAAACATATAAATTCAAAAGCCTAGTCATTTCTTTATAGAAATTGCTAGGCTTTTTTTTGTTATTTTTTCCATAACGATAGGGTTTGCAAACCCTACGTTATGGAAAAATAAGCTTGTAAAATTCTTATTCTGTTAAAAAAAAAGAAAAATCATTTTTATCTAGCTTTCCTTTTTCTAACTAATAGATTTGTTTGCAAATTGTATTCAAATCAATTTAAAACCTCAATACCACTCTCATTCTAAAGAATGAGCTACATAAAACTAACATGAAAAAATATTTTCTAACCCCTTTACTGTTCATTTTACTTTCAAATTTTGCTTTTTCGCAGGATATTGAATTAGAATTTACGACAGCTCAAGACCGTATTAATTCTCAAAATAAAGTCAATTCATCAACTTCTTGGCTCTCAAATGTTCCCATAAAATCAATAGGACCAACCGTTATGAGTGGTAGAGTTGTCGATATTGAAGTCAATCCAACTAATCCAACGGAGTTTTTGGCAGCCTTTGCTTCTGGTGGACTTTGGCATACAAACACCAACGGAACTTCTTTTACACCTTTATTTCAAGACCAAAAAGTGATGTCTATTGGAGATATTGCCGTTTCTTGGGAAAATTCTACCATTTGGATAGGAACAGGCGAAAATAATTCTTCTCGTTCGTCCTATTCTGGAGACGGAATATATGTTTCCTACAATATGGGCAAAACATGGGAACACAAAAGCGATTTAGAATTAAATGAAACGCAACATATAGGTAGAATAATTTTACATCCAACCGATAAAAATACACTTTGGGTGGCTGCGCTCGGTCATTTATATTCCAAAAATAAAGAAAGAGGAATTTATAAAACAACCGACGGAGGCAAAACATGGAAAAAAACACTTTTTATTGATGAAAATATAGGTGCAGTTGATTTAATCATTGACCCAACAAATCCGAATATACTTTACACTGCAACTTGGCAAAGACACCGAGCAGCTTGGAATTTTGAAGAGTCAGGCACAGGAAGTGGAATTTATCGTTCCGATGATGGTGGCGAAAACTGGACAAAACTAACAACAAAAGAAAGTGGTTTTCCAGTTTCGGAAGGGGTTGGAAGAATTGGTCTAGCGATTTCGAAAGCAAACCCAGATTGGATTTATGCGTGTTTGGATAATCAAGACCATAAACCTAAAGATGAAACCAAAAAAGACGGTAAAAAAGAGAATACTAAACCAACGCTTACAAAAGATGCTATCTTAGCCATGAAAAGTGAAGACTTTCTGAAAGTTTCTGATGCAGAGATTACAGAATATTTGAAAGAAAATCGTTTTCCAAGAAAATACGATGTTGCCTTTGTAAAAGCTCAAATCAAAAAAGGAAAAATTCAGCCAAAAGCATTAGTAGAATTTTTGGAAGATGCCAATTCTCAATTATTTGATACACCTGTAAAAGGATTAGAAGTTTATTTATCAAAAGACAAAGGCAAAACGTGGCAAAAAACACACGAAGGAAGCATCGACGAAGTAGTTTATTCGTATGGCTATTATTTTGGGGAAATTAGAGTTTCACAAACTAATCCTCAAAAATTATATGCTATGGGGGTTCCGATAATTACAAGTGATGACGGTGGAAAAAACTGGAAAAGCATAAACGGAGATAATGTTCACGCAGACCACCATGCCTTATGGGTTAATCCAAAACAAGAAGGACATTTAATAAATGGAAATGATGGTGGAATAAATATTTCATATAACGACGGCAAAACGTGGTCAAAACAAAATTCTATTCCTGTTGGTCAGTTTTATAGTGTTGCAACGGACAGAGCAGAGCCGTATAATGTTTACGGAGGTTTGCAAGATAATGGCGTTTGGACAGGTTCGCACCAATACGAATATTCAGATGTGTGGCAGCAGGAAGGTAATTATCCTTACAAGCGACTTTTAGGAGGCGACGGAATGCAAGTTGAGATTGATTTTAGAGATAACAATACTGTTTTTACGTGTTATCAATTTGGAAACTGTTATAAGATTGATAAAACGACAATGGAATCTAGCTACATTACACCTTCGCATGAGCTAGGACAAAAACCGTTTCGTTTCAACTGGCAAACGCCTTTACACCTTTCAAAACACCAGCAAAATATTTTGTATATGGGTTCGAATCGTGTTCATCGTTCGTTTGACCAAGGAAAAACATGGGAAACTATTTCAGCAGACTTAACACGAGGTGCAAATAAAGAAGAAGCCAAAACTGGCGATGTAGCTTATAATACACTTACTTCTATTGATGAATCGGCTTTGCGTTTTGGTCTTTTGTATGTTGGTTCTGATGATGGAATGGTTCATGTCAGCAAAGATGCAGGATATAGCTGGGAGAATATTTCACAGAATTATTTGAAACAGTTTCCTCAATATACCAATTTTTGGGTAAGTCGTGTTCAGGCTTCAAAACACAAAATGGAACGAGTTTATATTACGTTGAATGGCTACCGTTTTGATAATTTTGAATCAATTATTTTTGTTTCAAATGATTTTGGTAAAACTTGGGAGAGAATTGGAACAGATTTACCTTTAGAGCCTGTAAACGTAATTAGAGAGGATTATAAAGAAGAGAATCTGCTTTTTGTGGGAACAGACCACAATTTGTACGCTTCTCTTGATGCTGGAAAATCATTTATGACTTTAGGAAAAGATTTTCCTCGTGTGGCAGTTCATGATTTATCGGTTCAGCCTGTGGCAAATCATTTGGTTGTCGGAACACATGGGCGTTCGCTTTTTGTGGTGGATATTGCACCTTTGCAAAGTCTTGTAAAAATGGATAAGGAAAAATCATTCTTCTTAGATAAAGAGAAAATTACTTTCAATAAAAACTGGGGCAAAACCTATTGGAGTAAATGGTTTGGAAATTATGAACCAAGCGAAGAAGACCAAAAGTTTATATTCTTTACTACTCAAAAGTCAAATGTAGAACTTCGTATTTTGGATAAGAACAATACCGTTCTTCGTTCTGAAAAGCTAGATGCAAATAAAGGTCTGAATTATTGGAATTATGATTTGACAATTAATGAAGAAGGAGCTAAAAAATTATCAAAGTCACTTTCTACTAAAGAAAAACCTTTTTCTGTTTCAAAAGCAGATAATCAAAAGTATTATTTGCCTATTTCTACGTATAAAATTGTTTTGGTAGAAAATGGAAAAACTACTGAGCTTCCTTTTGAAGTGGTGGAGAAGTAATTTGATTGATGCTGAAATTTAATTATTTGTAGAGAACTTTTAAGTCAGCGAGGCTAAAATGGCTTGTCTTTTCATTTCCACATTACGTAATTTGAAAATCCATACGTTTAGGAAAAGGCAAGCCATTTTCCCTACATTGAAAAATAAAAAACAACAAATTTTCAAGCAATTTATTTTTAACTAGAATTGTTTAACTTTGCCTTTCGATTCCCTGCAATCTTCAACTACAAAAACACTCTCTATTATGTCTTGGTTTCATCGAAAAGATAAAAATATTACTACGCCTACCAATGAAAAGCGTGATTCTCCAAATATGTGGTTCAAAACTCCAAGTGGTACAATTATTCTCAAAAAAGAATTGAGAGATAATAATTGGGTCTGTCCAGACGACAATCATCACTTGACAATTACTCCGACGCAGTATTTTGAGATTTTATTTGATGAAGGCAATTATACAGAAATAAATACAAATCTTACGCCTCTCAATCCTTTAGAATTTAAAGATACCAAAAGTTATGAACAGCGAATCAAGGAAGCTAATGCAAAATCGGGTGTAAATGAAGCGGCTCAAAGTGCTTACGGCAAAATGAATGGAATTGATTTTATGGTAACAGCCATGAACTTCAAATATATTGGTGGTTCGATGGGTGCAGTTGTGGGAGAAAAAATTTCTCGTGCTGCTGATTATTGTCTTGAAAATAATATTCCTTTAATGGTTATTTCGCAATCGGGTGGCGCACGTATGATGGAAGCTGGTTTTTCATTGATGCAAATGGCAAAAACTTCGGCTAAATTAGCTCTACTTTCAGAAGCCAAAATTCCTTATATTTCTTTGCTTACCAATCCGACAACAGGAGGCGTAACGGCAAGTTTTGCTATGTTAGGCGATTTTAATATTGCAGAACCGAATGCACTTATTGGTTTTGCAGGGCCTAGAGTAATCCGTGAAACTATCGGAAAAGACCTTCCTAAAGGCTTCCAAACAGCAGAATTTGTGAAAGAACATGGCTTTTTGGATTTTATTGTAGATAGAAGAGAATTGAAAGCAAAACTAACTTCACTTTTGAAAATGGTTTGGATAAATCCGAATAAAGAAACTGCAAATACAGTTAAGAAAACGATAAAAAAGGTTAAGAAATAATTGAGTAAATTTCCTTATCTTAGCTTTCACAAATCATTTTTGAAAAACCGTTTTTGATAAATAATCAAGAATTCAAAATATACATTCTATGAAAGCAATTTTGGTAACTGGTGGAGCTGGTTTTATTGGTTCTAATTTTATTCCTTATTTTTTAGAAACTCACAAAGACTATAAAGTCATTAATTTGGATTTGCTGACCTATGCAGGAAATTTGGATAATTTGAGTGAGGTTGAATCCAATCCTCGTTACGAATTTGTGAAAGGAGATATTGTCAATAGGCAATTAGTAGAACATATTTTCGGAAAACACGACATAAAAGGAGTAATTCATTTTGCTGCCGAATCTCATGTTGATAACTCTATCACAGACCCAGAGGCTTTTGTCAGAACGAATGTTCACGGAACTTTTACGCTCGTCGATGTAGCTCGTAAATATTGGATGAATGCACCTTTTTCATACAAAGAAGGTTACGAAGACACTCGTTTTCTACACGTTTCGACAGACGAAGTATATGGAACGTTAGGAGAAACTGGTTTTTTTACCGAAACTACGCCTTATGCGCCAAATAGTCCGTACAGCGCATCAAAAGCAGGAAGTGATATGATTGTCAGAAGTTATTTTCATACCTACGGACTTGATGTTGTGATTACAAACTGCTCTAATAATTTTGGAGAAAAACAGCATCACGAAAAACTTATTCCTACCATTATCCGAAAAGCTCTTTCTGACCAGCCTATTCCGATTTATGGAAATGGACAAAATATTAGAGATTGGCTCTATGTTTTAGACCACGCAAAAGGAATTGATAAAGCATTCCTAAAAGGAAAAAAAGGAGAATCGTATAATATTGGCTCAAATAATGAATGGAATAATTTGGATTTAGCCAAAAAAATCTGTTCGCTTTTAGATACCATTAAGCCAAAAGGAAATGCTCAAAATGGAGCAAAATATGAAGATTTATTAACCTTTGTAAAAGACCGACCGGGGCATGACTTGCGTTATGCCATTGATTCTTCAAAAATAGAAAATGAATTGAACTGGAAAGCAAATACTGATTTTGATACAGCTCTTACCAAGACAATTAATTGGTATATTGATGATTTAGTAAAGATGCACAGTCGTGCATCTAACAGTCGTGCATCTAAAGAAGAACCTATAATAGAATTAAAAACTAAACCTGTTGAGCCAGTAAAGACACACAGTGGTGTGTCTCAAAAACATGTGTCCCAAGAGAAACACGTTTATAATTCTACTTTTTCTACAACCAGCTATAACAAAATTTTTGATACTGCTAATCTAAATGAATCCTTAGAAGCTCTTGCAGAAGTAAAAGCTGCCGTTATTCGTACACGAAAAGACTATGAATTTTATCAAGAAAAAGAAAAAGATGCTGAAAATAAAGCAAAACGAATTATAGTAAAAGCACAAGAAGGAAATTTGGATTGGAATGAAGCCAATAATTTAGCAATGGAACTTTTGAAAGAACAAGAACGCTCAAAACAAATGGCTGATGGTGCTTTGAATCAACTTGCAGAGTTAGGAAAGCTACAAGATAAAATCGAAAAACATTCTCAAACTGTAAAATCTATTAAAGAAAAACAGCGTGTCCAAATGCCTGATTCTTCTGAAACAATCTCTATGATAGAACGTATGAAAGCCAAAATTCAGAAAGATGAGATTTTGGGAGATTTGTATGAAGATTTTGGAAAAGACTCTGATAAAAACTCTTCTAAAAATGAGCCATTATTAAATGAAAAAGTCAATAAAGCTCTAGGAATTGACCCTGATAAAGATGCTCTGAATGCTCTCAAAAGCAAATTAGGAATGGATAAGAAATAATTTATATCTACCTGGCAATCAATAGTTTAGACACTTAATTAACTGTGCTTTATTTTGAAATAAGGTGCAGTTTTTTTATATTCAAATAAACTTTCTGATTCTTTCTAACGTTACTGGTATATGTTATGCGTGCATACTATTTTCACTTTCTTCTTTATTTCTAACTCCCTGTTGTTATGTCTGATCAAACTCCCCCTCAAGACCCAAAAAGTCCGAATTCTAATAAAGACAATTCTAACCCAGATTATATCCCTACCCCTCCCAAAAGTATTACCAAAACAGTTTGGAAAGTATTCCGAAAAGCAAAAAAAGTAACTTCTCAAGCAAATAGTATCATTAATGGTTCTGTTGGCGATAAATTTCAAGAGCATTCTATTTTGAAGCCTTTGGATATAAAAATGAATTTTTATCATCGTCAGAATCCTATTACATTACACAAAGAAAGTCTAAGAAAACGTTCGAATTATTCATATAACGACAAATCTGTTTCAAACAAAATTTGTGTTCTGATTCACGGACTAGTATTTAATGAAACATGTTGGCAATTCAAGGATAGAAGTGATTATGGAAAAAAATTAGAGGAAGATTTTGGTTATACACCTTTTTATTTGCGTTACAATACAGGTTTACATATTTCGGATAATGGACAAGAATTAGCCATTCTTTTGGAAGAATTGTATCAAAACTATCCTACTCAAATAGAGGAAGTTTATTTTATTTGTCATAGTATGGGAGGACTTTTGATGCACAGCGCAGCTTATTACGCACAAGAAGAGGGTTTTGATTGGGTAAAGAAAACAAAGAAAGTATTTTTGTTAGGAACGCCTCATTTGGGTTCTTTCTTTGAGCGTTTTGCCAATGTTACGACCAATATTTTACAGCGTGTTCCCAACTGGCATACTCGTTTGGTAGGAAAAGTAATCAATCTTAGAAGTGCAGGAATAAAGGATTTGCGTTATGGTTATTTGAGAGAAGAAGATTGGAAAGATAAAGACCCAGATACACTTTTAGAAAATACCAAAAATGAAGTTCCAAAATTAGATGGAGTAGAATATTTTATTATTTCGGGCAGGCTTACCCAAGAAGAAACACATTGGGTAAATAAATTTTTCGGAGATATTTTGGTTAGTAAAAAAAGTGCCAATGCTCATTTTATTGATTCTGATGAAACTGATTCTGAAATTACAAATGCACACCAATTTGCAGCAACACATCATTTCAAACTCTTGACAATGAATGAAGTATATGAAAAAATTAAGTTTTGGATAGAGAGAAAATAATTTTTAAAAAAGTATAATACGTAAGTTTACTGCACTACCAATTTGTATGAATTGCTATTTATCATACTTTATCAAGGGTGCATAACAAATTGTCGCACGAAAGAAAATAAAAACAGGGTTAAAATCCTATCGATTACCCACATGTCTAAAACATACT
>PFKD01000117.1 GCA_002784125.1 Flexibacter sp. CG_4_10_14_3_um_filter_32_15 | reverse complement strand
GGAAAAGGCAAGCCTTTTCCCTACGTAATACAAATTGACTAAGCGACACCCAAAGAGCAGCGTAGCTAATTTGTTATGCACCCTGATTGTTTAAAATTTGATAAATCAACTTGCTACATAACTTTGATGTAACTATTTGATTTATCAAATTATTTTTTCCAAAATCATATTAATTTCGTCCTCTTCCTCTTCCAAAATTTTGCCCACTTCTTTTCTCTTCCATTTCTTTCGCATTGGTAGTTTTGAAGTTACGAATCATATAGGTAAAACTTACTATGAAATAACGCTGCAAAACCTGTGTTTGTATATCTTCGACGTAAGTTTCGGCAACATTTCTAGAAATACTATTATTTTGATTTAATAAATCAAAAACAGTTAGTTTAATTTTTGTTTTTAATCTGACCCTAATTTTTATTACCACGACAAGCACTACAAACTCGCCAAAAGTTTCAAAACTCCAATAAAATAAAGATAAATGATTACTTCTGAAATCTGTTGAGTAGCTCCCAAACAGTCGCCTGTATATCCACCAATCCATTTTTTGAAGTAATAACCAAGATATAATTTGAGCGCAAAAAGTGGCGCAATGACAAGCGCACCTACTGCCCAAGGCGAAAAAAGAAAAACAGGCAAAAATCCAAAAATAGAACTAACAATAATTTCGGTGGCAGAAATTTTTTTTCCTATTGGTTTTACTTTACTTAATAAATCCTCACGTACATAGTCATGTGTATAAACAAAAGTAAGTGCAGTAAAACGACTCAAACTATGTCCTATCAAAAAAATTATCCAAAAAGAATTAAATGAATTAGCAGCCATAAACTCAAAAAGAGTAAGCAAAGCCGTATATTTTAGAAGTAATAAAAGAGCCATTCCAATCATTCCATACGCTCCAATCCTAGAATCTTTCATTATTTCCAAGATTTTGAGCTTGTCCCAGCCCCCACCAAAACCATCACAAACATCAGCAAAACCATCTTCATGAAATGCACCAGTCATCAAAACAGTAGTAATCATACTCAAAATAATAGCTACATAATGCGAAAATAAAAACTCACTTCCTAAAAAAACAAGCGCACCCACTCCACCAACAAGCCAACCAATAAAAGGAAAATAGATAGAAGATTTATTGAGCTGCTCATCGCTATAACCGACCCATTGAGGAACAGGAATGCGAGTATAAAACATCAATGCAGTCAGAAATAAACGTACTTGATAATGGAAAATAGGAATTAGGGATTGGAAATTGGATGACGACGGAAGTTTCATTGATTTTTATTTTGGAGGAAAAAATGCCTTGTTTTTCCTAAATAAATTTAGAACTGAAAGGCAGCATAGCTAATTCAAAAGTAAATATAAATATATTTTATGCCTTTTTGATAAAAAATAAAATAGCTAGATACAAAAAAATAGAGTTCCATTTTTGAAACTCTATTTTTTTTGATTTAAAATAAATAACATCTAAATACAAATTTCAGTACAAATTATTTTTTTTCTAAAAGAAAGTTAGAGTCTGACTTTATTCTAAGCATATCTATCTACATAACCTTGCAAGCCCTCTTTTCCTCCAACTCCAAAGGCTACCAAAGACCATTCATTATTTTGCTTTATAAGTCTTCCAAACTCTACATCAGTATCAGTAGGAAACTCTTCATCAAGGTCATAAATCAGAATTTGTCTATCTGTTTTAACATCAACAATACGAATATACGCAGTTTTCAAAAGCCCAAAATGACGACGACGGACTTCTGCGTCATGAATTGTAACAGGCAAAATAAGCTCTGTTACTTGAGGATTTATAGTCGCAAGATTGACCAAAATCATTTCATCATCTCCATCTCCATCGCCTGTTCAGTTGTCGCCCAAATATTGAGCAGAGCCATCAGGAGATTTTAAATTATTATAAAAATCTAAATTATGTTTAATGACTTACCTTAATCAACTGATTATTAGAAGGTTATATTTTATATTTACTTAGCTTAATTTTTGACTAAAACAGCGATTCTTACTCTTTTATCATCAGTTTAGAAATTTTTGAAACAGGTCCAGGGCATTGTTGTTCGTGGCATTGTAAACAACTTTTCACAAACAAATTAAAACCTTCTACTTGTACGCTCTGTTCTTTATTTTCAGCAGCATTCTGATATACATTTTCTAATTTTTGAAGCATTATCTTTGCCATAGCATCAAAAACAGGACTTTTTGTGTGTTCATCTGTTGGTGTAGCTCTAAAAATAGTAGAAAAAGCAGGACGATATTCAGGTAAAGAATTGGTATTTTTGTCGGCAATAGCAGTTTTTAATGTATCTGCATATTCCCACATATCACGCATCAAAACGGCTAATTCACTACTTGGGTTAGGCGAACGAGGGTCATTAATTAGATTTTTATTCTCCTCGTTTTTAATTACTCCTTTATCTTTATCGACTGTTACTTTTTTATTTGTTTCTGACAAATTACAAGAAAAAAGAAAAAAAGATGACAGTAGGAATACTATTTTTTTCATAAAACTTAAATGATTTTAAAAATAAATTTATGATTCAATAATTAATCATAAATAAATAACCACTACTAAAAATGACTATTCAAACCATAAATATAGCTATTCAAGAAGGAAATTTTCAGCAAGCTGTACAAATTTCTACTAATTTAATAAATGAATTTGCCCAAAACCCTACTAAAGAGGAATTAAAAT
The DNA here is from genome assembly GCA_002784125.1 of Flexibacter sp. CG_4_10_14_3_um_filter_32_15. GTDB lineage: Bacteria > Bacteroidota > Bacteroidia > Cytophagales > Bernardetiaceae > Bernardetia. The sequence continues at coordinate 6,595 of PFKD01000117.1, read as the reverse complement.
CTATTTCAGAAGGCGAAGTTTTGTTTCGTCGTGGCTATGCGTATTTCAGATTACAGGAATTCAAAAAGGCATTAGAAGATTATAACTTGTCTATTCAAAAGGCTGAAAATCCGAATGCGTATAGTGAGCGTGGCGTGCTTTATTTTACGGTCGGAAAACTCTCGGAAGCACTTGTAAATATGAATATTGCGCTAGATTTAGAGCCTGATAATCCGTATCGTTATTCTAGTCGTGCTTATATTCGTGCAGCAGCAGGAATGACCGTTTTGGCAATGCAAGATTATAGAAAGGCTGTAGAATTAGACCCAGAAGATGCGATTGCTCACAATAATTTGGGACTTTTGGAGGAAAAAGTAGGCTATCAGCTGAAGGCAAATCAGCGTTTTGAAAAGGCTGACAAACTTAGAGAAGAGCAAAACAAAGAAGATGACATGCTAACAAAAAAAGCAGATTCAGAAATTAGCCAAAAAGAAGAACAACAAGCTAAAAGCAACCACAAAAAAGAAAAAACTAGCAATTCAAATGCTGTATTAAATCAAGATTTTGAAATCGAAACGAACTCAGACCCTAAAACCTATCAAAGCGTACTTAAACACATGTTTTCTTCAAAAGAAGCCTTTAGTAATGCCCTCAAAAAGGCTAGAGATGTTTATTTTAAGAAATAAAGTATCAAAAATGCTATTTTTTTGATTTAAATTTACTGTTGTTACTTTTTTGTGTAGGTAGATAGATACAGATTTTATATATTTGGAAAACCGTTTGTAATCTATTATCATTATTAAGTGTCTAATCATTTTAGAAAAAATTATTTAGATTCAAACAGACAAAAATTGAAACTAAAAATTTGTCTATTCTATCTTACTTATGCTTTCCAAATCAATCAATATCCAAATCAATATTTTTTCTTTTACTCGTTTTGTTACAAGTAGTTTTCTTATACTATTTTTGTTTTGCTTTTCTAACCAAACAGCAGCACAAACAAAAATTATAATGGGAACAACCACTGATACAAAAGGAAATCCTGTGGAAGGTGTTACTGTAATTATGCCAAATATTGGAGAAGGTATAAGTAATAGCAATGGTGGATTTACAATAGAATATTCTGTCTCTAAAGGTAGCCCGAAAAAAGTAAATGTAGAAAAAGAAGGGTATTCATTGATAGACTATGATTTGGGTAAAAATGGTCTTGCAATTACATTGAGAGAATTAGACAGAACACTAAAAGGACAAGTCTTTGCTCAAAAAAATGCTCCTTTATCTAGTGCAGAGGTAACTTGGAAAGGTGTAAATTATGAAAAAGTAACCCAAACAGACGCTGTTGGAAACTTTTATATGGAAATTCCGAATGGAAAAACAATAACTTCTTCTTCAGAATTTGTAATTAATGGCACAAAAATAAATGGAAAATTCTTTTCTTATGACTCAAAATTAAATGAAGTTAAGATTGTTTTATCAGGAGATTTATCAAATCCTATTTTGAAAGAAAGCAAAACAAAGAAAGAAGAATCCAAGACAGAAAAAGTGGCAGAAGATACAGTAAAGATACAAGAGCGAATTAATTTAGAAAATGTAGTCAATGATCTTGAAATGCAGAAAAGCATGCTTGCCGAACAAGGCTATAAAATCCGTGCAGCTATGGAAGAAATAGCAGACGAACTAAATAGAAGCAATATTACACCACAAGAAAAAAGCAGACTACGAAGAGAACTGGAGGCTTTAGCTGCTCAACTTATCAAAAATGAAACAGCTTTCGAAGAAGCTCAAGCTGAAACCCGTAAATTAATGGATAAAATTAAAGGTCTTTTATACGAAAAAGACTCTATGACAACTGCTTTTACTGAAAAAATAGAAGAAGTAGAAGCCGAAAAAAAACTAGCTCGTTTGTATGTATTGGTCGCTGTGATATTTGTAATTTTACTGTTAGTTGTCGTTGGTATTGGTGCTTTTTTCTCTCGTAAAATAAATAAGCAAAAATCAGACTTGGAGAAAAGTAATTATGACCTCAATCAAACAAAAGGAGATTTAGAAACTAAAATTGATGAAATTCAAAACCTGAATAAAGAAGTTACTGCCAAAAATCAAAAAATTACGGACTCCATTCGGTATGCTCAAACGATTCAAGAAGCCATTTTGCCACCTAATATAGAATTTGAAAAGGCTTTTGCAGACCATTTTGTATTGTACTCTCCCAAAGATATGGTTTCAGGAGATTTTTATTGGATGGCAAACCATTATACATTAGATGGACAAAAAACAGTTTTAGCAGCCGTTGATTGTACTGGTCATGGCGTTCCAGGAGCATTTATGTCAATGATTGGAAATACCCTTTTGAATGAAATTGTCAATCAAGAAAAAGTATTTGATACAGCTCAAATATTGACACGCTTACACGAAGGTGTAAAAAAATCGCTACAACAAAACAATATGTCAAACGATGATGGAATGGATGTTTGTATTTGTACTATTCATTTCAATTCTGATGAAACTGCCCACGTACAGTTTACAGGTGCAAAACGTCCTCTTTATTATTTCCAAAATTCATTCTTACAGAGCTTAAAAGGAGATACCAAATCTATTGGGGGAAGAGATCGAAAAGACAAACCATTTACAACACAAGATTTATATTTGATGAAAGGAGATTGTTTGTACCTCATGACCGATGGTTTTAGCGACCAACAAAATGCTGATAATAAAAAGTTTGGCACCACACGTCTTTTAGAACTTTTAGAAAAAAATGCTACACTTACACTTTCTGTACAAAAACAAGAACTCAACGATGAGCTTCAAACCCATAGTTGGGGAACAGAGCAACGTGATGATATTACTATTTTAGGAGTGAAGATTTAACCCCCTACTCTTCTTCCTCATCTTGCGTTCCATCAGGCATATAAATCAAGCGATGCAAGTTTTCTTCTCTAAAAATTTCTTGTGCAATATCTTGTAAATCAAAAACTGTTAAAGCATCAATTTCATCAAAAAATTCTTGTAGAGAAATCATTCTTCCAAAGTCTAAAAAAGATTTACCCATTCCTATCATCAATCCCGAATTACTTTCACTAGACATTGCCAGTTGTCCTTTGAATTGCTGTTTTGCTGTATGAAAAAGTCCACTTCCTAGTGTTTTTTCTTTGAGTAAATTGAGTTGTTTCAAAACCAAATTCAGACTTTTATTCAAACTCTTTTTTTCGGTTGCAAACGAAATTGCAAACATTCCAGAATCACTATACGCCGAAAAACCAGAATCAACAGAATACACCAAACCATATTTTTCTCTAAGCGAAAGGTTAAGGCGAGAATTCAAGGCAGGGCCTCCCAAATAATTATTCAAGAGCGCAAAAGGAATGCGTTTTTTGTCGTGCAAATTATAAGCAGCTCCCCCAATCATACAATGCGCCTGTGAAATAAATTTTGGTTTTATGATATGCCTAGCCTTTATAAATGGCGCAGGACTTCGATATAAAGTGGAAGAACAAGCAGGAATATCAGCAATATATTTTTCTACCATTTTCTTGACTTTCTCAAATGGAAGACGACTAACCGACGAAAAAACAAGACGACTAGTATCCAAATTTTGCCCTACAAAATCCTCAAAATCGGTTCGTTTAAAACGTTTTACGCTTTCTGTTGTGCCTAAAATTTGTTTTCCTAAAGCGTGATTTCCAAAAACTACCTCATCAAATTCATCATCTAATAAATCAACAGGATTATCTTTATACATTGCCATTTCTTCCAAAATAACACCTCGTTCTTTCTCAATTTCTTTATCAGGAAAAATAGAACGAAAAGCAATGTCTGACAAAATATCAATCGCTTTTTCAGAATGCTCGTCTAATACAGAAGCATAAAAAACAATTTTTTCTTTTGTTGTAAAGGCATTGAGTTCGCCACCCACAGCATCCAAGCGATTGATGATATGAAAGGCTCTTCGTTTTTGCGTTCCTTTGAAAGCCATGTGTTCCCAAAAATGTGCTATTCCTTCTTGATGCGCTTTTTCATCTCTACTTCCGACCTCTAAACTAAAACCACAATGTGCTATTTTGGTATGATTTACTCTGCAATGCACCAAACGAATGCCGTTTGGAAAGGTATAAACTTGGTAATTATCTGAATCCATATTTGATATATAATCTTCTTTTTTATTTTTAGTTTACAAAGTAACGAATAAGTATCGGTTTTGTCTAACTGAAAAGTTTAACTTTGTCATTATGACTAAAAATGAACCTATAACTTACCTCTTCTCTGGACTAGACATTTTATGATTCTGACGCATTCAGAAGAAGTAAATAATCGTATCGAAGAAATTTTAGATAATTTGTAATTAAATTGATACCTTGTTAAAATAATATTTTTCAAAACTATTTTAGTAGTAAATCAATTATTAAAGCATAAATTACAACTATACTCTAACTCTAAAAAACTTTTTTTATGTCAATGGACAAACGTACTTTTCTCAAAACGGCAGGTCTTGCCACTATCGGAATTATGCTCAACCCTCTTTCGGCTTGTGATTCTTCCAAAAAAACAGATACTACAACAGACGCAGATTCGACAGCAGTAGCGACCGAAAATGGACTTTTTACGCTCAAATCGCCATTCGAATTACCTGCTTTGCCTTATGATTTTGCTGCCCTTGCGCCAAATATCGACAAACAAACCATGGAAATTCATCACGGAAAACACCATCAAGGATATGTCAATAAGCTCAACAAAGCGATTGAAGGAACAAATTTTGCCAATCAAAATCTATTAGAAATTTTAGAAAATGTAACAGAAAGCGATACAGGCGTTCGAAATAATGGAGGTGGACATTATAATCACAGTCTTTTTTGGGAATCTTTATCTCCTAAAAATCAAGTTGTTACAGGAAATCTGAAAGCTGCTTTAGAAAAAGATTTTGGTTCGTATGAAGCCTTTCAAAAAGAATTTACAGAAGAAGCAAAAGGTGTTTTTGGCTCGGGTTGGGCGTGGCTTTGTAAGGCAAATGACGGTAAATTATTTATTACCTCTACACCAAACCAAGACAACCCATTAATGAAAAACCTTGCAGAAGAAACAGGAACGCCTCTTTTGGGTCTTGATGTCTGGGAACACGCTTATTATCTCAATTATCAAAACAAACGTGCTGAATACATTGAGAATTTTTATAAAATAATCAACTGGGAAAAAATCGAAGAGCGTTTTAATGCTTAATTATTTCCTTCTCTAGTTCAACAACTCTTCAAAATTCTTTAAAACATAGGAACTTTGAAGAGTTTTTTTGTTTGTACTTTTGTCTATCTATTCTATCAAAAACCTGCCGTTGTTGGTGTCGCACCAACATCAAAAAATTATCCTTTATGAGCGATTATCCACAACAACGAAAAATCATTAACGACCCTGTTCATGGTTTTATTCGCATTCCTACAAAGCTAATTCTGAAACTTATCAATCATCCTTATTTTCAGCGTTTGAGAAGAATAAAACAGTTGGGTCTGACAGAATTTGTTTACCCTGGTGCGCTGCATACTCGTTTTCATCACGCTTTGGGCGCAATGAATTTGATGCGAATGGCTTTAGATACATTGCGATTAAAGGAACACAAAATTTCTCATAAAGAATACGAGTCGGCTCTGATTGCCATTTTATTGCACGATATTGGTCATGGAGCTTTTTCTCATGCGCTAGAATGTACGATTTTGAAAGATTGTCATCATGAAGAATTATCGCTTTTGCTCATGGAAAAATTAGACGACGAATTTAAAGGGCAACTCAAAATGGCAATAGAAATTTTTAAAGGAAATTATCATCGTCCTTTTTTTCATCAGCTTGTTTCTGGACAGTTAGATATGGATAGAATGGATTATTTGCAGCGAGATTGTTTTTTTACAGGCGTTTCGGAAGGAACAATCGGAGGAGAACGAATTATTAGAATGCTCAATTTGAGTAATGACAAATTAGTCGTAGAAGAAAAAGGAGTTTATAGCATCGAACATTTTTTGAATGCTCGTAGAATGATGTATTGGCAAGTTTATCTACACAAAACAACCGTTTCGACGGAACAAATGCTCATTCAAACTATTCGAAGAGCTAGATTTTTGGTGCAAAATAAGGACAATGGAAATAAACTTTTTTCTACTCCGTCGCTTTCTTTTTTCCTAGAAAATGAAATTACTTTAAATCAGTTTAAAGATGATGCAACTGTTTTAGATTTCTTTGTACAATTAGATGATTATGATATTTGGGCAAGTATAAAAGTTTGGACAAAAAGTGAGGATAAAATTCTATCTTCTCTTAGCAATATGCTTGTCAATCGTCGTCTTTTCAAAACGCATTTAACGACAGAAGAGTTAGACCAAAATTTTAAACAAGAAATAAAAGAAAAAGTAAAAAAACAGTTTGGAATAAATGATAATGAACTTTCTTTTTTAGTCTGTGAAGGAAAGATTAGTAATTCAGCTTACGCACTAGGAACAGGCGAAGAAATTTGTATTTTGAAAAAAAATGGCGAAGTGATAGACATTACAAATGCCTCTGATATTCCTTATTTACAGTCGCTTACACAAGCCGTTACTAAAAATTATTTTTGTTATCCTAAGATGAAATAAGTAGTCAGACA
>PFKD01000133.1 GCA_002784125.1 Flexibacter sp. CG_4_10_14_3_um_filter_32_15 | reverse complement strand
AGAATGGATGGAAAAAGAAAATATTACTCAACAACAAATTGATGAATTTATGAAACAAATAAAAGGAGAAAGTCCGTAGTTGTCAGTATTTAACTAATAATCAAGCTCTAAAAATACATATCTGTAAAAAGCAAGTTTATTTAAAAAATAAAAGTGTTTTTTTACTATGAAAATTGCTTTGTGCTAGTTAATTTTGCGAGTCTGAAAACTAGCTAAATATAAAATACTGAAATTTTGACATTAATAAAATCAATATCTGGAATACGTGGAACAATCGGTGGAAAAGTAGGCGAAGGTCTTTCTCCGATTGATGTAGTAAAATTTGCTGCAGCTTATGGAAAGTGGGTTAGCGTTAGTGCTACTGCAATTACGGAAGAAGGCACAGAATCAACTACACCATCAAACCTAAAAATAATCATTGGACGTGATGCTCGTGTTTCTGGTCAGCTCGTCTCGCAGCTTGTCAGTTCTACTTTACAAGCCTTAGGTTTTGATGTCATAGATTTGGGGCTTTCTACTACACCAACCGTTGAGATGGCTGTTCCGATGGAAAATGCAAGTGGTGGAATTATTCTTACTGCAAGTCATAATCCAGGGAATTGGAATGCACTCAAACTTTTAAATCAAAAAGGTGAATTTATTTCAGCAAAAGAAGGAGAAGATATTCTCAGAATTGCTGAAAATGATGATTTTGAATTTGTGAAAGTTTCTGATTTGGGAAGCTACACAACAGATGATAGCTACATTCAAAAACACATTGATAAAATCTTAGAATTGCCTTTAGTAGATGTAGAAGCAATTGCAGCAAAAGACTTCAAAATTGCTGTCGATGGTGTAAATTCTACGGGTGGAATTGCTATTCCGATGCTTTTAGAAGCTCTAGGAGTAAAACAAGTAGATAAATTTTTCTGCGAACCAACAGGAATTTTTCAGCATAATCCAGAACCACTTCCCGAAAATCTAACTCATATTTGTTCTACCATCAAAAGTGGAAGTTATAATTTAGGAATTGTAGTCGACCCAGATGTGGACAGATTAGCACTCATTTGTGAAGACGGAACTCCTTTTGGCGAAGAATATACCCTCGTTACGATTGCAGATTATGTTTTGCAAAACCAAAAAGAAGGACAGACAAAAAATACCGTTTCGAATCTCTCTTCTACACAAGCTCTCAAAGACGTAACCCTAAAAGCAGGAGGAGAATATTTTGCTGCTGCTGTTGGCGAAGTCAATGTGGTAGAAAAAATGAAAGAATGTAATGCTGTTATTGGTGGAGAAGGAAATGGAGGAATTATTTATCCTGAATTACATTACGGACGTGATGCACTTGTAGGAATTGCTTTATTTTTGACTCAATTAGCCAAATTCAAAGGAACTGCTAAAATGCTGCGTTCGAAATATCCAAGTTACCATATTTCTAAAAATAAAATCGAACTTACTCCTGAAATAAGCGTCGATAATGTTTTGGAAGAGATTTTGGATAAATACAAAAATTATCCTGTCAATACGATTGACGGCGTAAAAATTCAGTTTGATAGCGAATGGGTTCATCTTAGAAAGTCGAATACAGAGCCGATTATTCGTATTTATTCTGAATCACAATCAGAAGCAACAGCCGAACATTTGGCACAAAAAATTATGCAAGATATTAAAGAAATTATTACGCAATAATCTCAAAACTTTTATCTGACAGTTAAGAAACTGTCAGCTACGTATGAAAACCGTTTTACTTTTTGATGAAGTAAAACGTTTTTTTTTGAATAAAAACGCTGTATTTGTATGGAAAAGGGTTGCCTTTTCCTATCCTAAACGTGTTTGGATTCGACTACAGTTGAGTTTTGAATGTCCTTTTTGCTAACTTTGTTCTACCAATTCAAAACAACAAAAAGTAAAAAAATGGATTTATTGCGTTTTGCAACAGCAGGAAGTGTCGACGACGGAAAAAGTACACTTATTGGAAGGCTTTTATATGATACAAAAAGTATTTTTGAAGACCAACTAACAGCCATTGAAGTAGCCAGCAAAAGACGAGGAGAAGAATATGTAAATCTAGCTCTTTTGACAGACGGACTTCGTGCCGAACGTGAACAAGGCATTACGATTGATGTGGCTTATCGTTATTTTGCTACGCCTTCACGAAAATTTATTTTGGCAGACTGCCCCGGGCATATTCAATATACTCGTAATATGGTTACAGGTGCTTCGACGGCACAACTTTTAGTCATTTTGATTGATGCAAGGCTAGGAATTGTAGAACAAACTCGTCGTCATACTTTTATTGCCGAACTTTTAGGAATCAAACATTTAGTAGTTTGTATTAATAAAATGGATTTGGTAGAGTATGATGAAAAAAGATATGAAGAGATAAAATCAGAATACCTAAATTTTGTAAGAAAGACACGTATCTCAGAAGTGAATTTTATTCCAATTAGCGCACTCAAAGGCGACAATGTTGTCGAAAAATCAGAGAATATGAAATGGTATAAAGGCACAAGTTTTTTGTATCATTTAGAAAATGCCTATATCGGAAATACATGGGATTTTATAAACTCTCGTTTTGCTGTTCAGCACGTCATTCGTCCACAATCTAAAGAAGAAGATTTGCACGATTATAGAGGGTATGCAGGCGAAGTTTTGGGAGGTATTTTTAAGAAAGGAGATAAAATTACTGTTTTGCCTTCTGGATTTTCGACAACTATAAAAAAATTAGATTCCTTTGATGGCGAACAAGAAAAAGCATTTCCTCCTCAAAATATAACGATGCTTTTAGAAGATAATATCGATATTAGTAGAGGTGATATGCTCGTAAAAGCAGACAACAAACCCAATATAGGACAAGATTTGGAAGTAATGATTTGCTGGCTCAATGAACACAAATTACAACTGAATGGTAAATATTTATTACGACATACAACCCAAGAAACAAAAGCTATTTTGAAAGAAGTGGTTTATAAAATAGACATCAATACACTTCACAGAACTGAAAATGATTTGAATATTGGTTTGAATGATATTGGAAGAATAAGAATCAGAACGGCAAAACCTATTTTTTATGATAGTTATTCCAAAAACAAACGAACAGGAAGTTTGATTTTGATAGATTTACAAACCAATGCTACTGTAGCTGCTGGAATGATAATCTAATAAAATTAGAAATGGTTAGAAGAAATATCAAATCGATACTCCCTCACTAACCATTTATAATTTAGCATTAACAATTACTTTTTCTCTTCTTCTTTTACTTCAGGATAGTTGTAACCATATTCTTCAGTAATTTTTTCTTTAGAGATTTGTTCTACCTTAAAATTCACTACAATTTTCTCAACAGGACGGTCAGGATATTGTGTTTTTTGTGCTGCCACGCTATCAATTACATCAAATCCATCAATAATTTGACCAAAAACAGTATATTGTCCGTCTAGGTGATTTGCGCCATTGTCTTTCTCCACAATATAAAACTGTGAACCACTAGATTCTCTTTTTGGGTTCATTCCATCTCCCAAACGAGCTGCTGCAACTGCACCTTTTCTATGTGGATGATTGTCTTTTATTTCGGCTGGAATGGTATAACCAGGTCCACCTGTTCCGTATTCTCTAGGGTCTTTTGAAGGGTCTTTTGTGAATGGATCGCCACCTTGAATCATAAACCCCTTAATTACTCGGTGAAAAATTGTGCCGTCATACGTTCCATTTTCTACCAATTTGATAAAGTTTTCTTTGTGAAGAGGAGTGTCATCAAAAAGAATAAGTTTCATATTGCCAAATTTTGTAGTAAGAGTTACTACTTGGTCTTTTTCTGGGCTACATGTGCTGCTCATAAGTGTTGAAATTAAAATAAATGAAAGTAATAAACGAATTAAATTATTTTTTCTCATTGTGATAAATTATTTTAGTGAAAATTGTTTTTAGAGAATTTCAGAATTTTTATAAAAAAAGTTTTGTAGTTTTTATGTGCAAACAAATTTACATTCAAATTTACCATTAAAAATAGTTTCATTAAAATTTATATCAAAAATGATTGATGCTTATCTTATTTCAGAATTATTCTGTCACTAAAAAGGAGCTGATAGAATGTAAAGATTATTTTAAGTTTTGATTTTATGGGCGAGAATACAGAGGAGAAAAGCCTATTTAATGTGTCAGAGTTCTCTCTTTTTAGAATAAAAACAGATGAAGACCTTAACTTTCCTTTAAAGTTTGTCTAATGATTTGATTTTATTAAGATAAATCTTTTTCTTTGCATTCAGTTTACTCATTACAAAATTAAATACGACAAAACATTATGGCAGATATTGCAGCACGTGTACAAAACATCATTGTTGAGAAATTAGCAGTTGAGCCTTCAGAAGTTACTCCTGAAGCAAGTTTTACAAATGATTTAGGAGCAGATTCTCTTGACACAGTAGAACTTATTATGGAATTTGAGAAAGAATTTAATGTTTCTATTCCAGACGACCAAGCAGAACACATTTCTACCGTAGGACAAGCAATTAAGTATTTGGAGGAAAATTCAGCAAAAGCATAAGCAAAATAACAGTTGTTTATCCATTTTTTGAATAAATCTATCAGAACTACTTTTTTTGAAAGAATTTTTGAGTCAATTACGAATTAGATTTTAGAAAAATGAAAAAGTAAACTTTTGAACTCAAATTTATAAGCAAACTCTTTCATTAGACCAAAATTATTCTTTTTTGATTTGGATTTGTACAAACCTACGGAGTAAATTTGTGTTACTCGGTAGGTTTGTTTTTTTATAAATGATTATATTTGAAAGTATTTTTCAAACCTACCTCTTTTCAAAATAAAGGTTTACAAAAATATGTATCAATAAATTCAGAAAATTCAGAAAATTCAGAAAAAGCAGAGCTAAATTAGAGCTAACTAATAAAATTACCTTTATTAATTCTAATTAATTCTAATTTCTAAAATCTAACTTCTAAATTAACACACACACTCTACCCAAACTATAATCTTATGCAACTTAAACGAGTCGTAATTACAGGACTAGGAGCTATTACACCATTAGGAAACGATGTCAAAACGTTTTGGGACGCACTAGAAGCTGGAAAAAGTGGCTGCGATATGATTACTCATTTCGACACTACCAATTTCAAAACCAAATTTGCTTGTGAGGTCAAAGACTTTGATATTACAAAATACATGGACAAAAAAGAATCAAGAAGACTTGATTTGTTTGCTCAATTTGGAGTAGCTGCAGCTTCTCAAGCGATGGAAGACTCTGGACTAGAAGTAGGAAAAAATGTAGATGCAGACCGTGCTGGTGTAATTTGGGGTTCTGGAATTGGTGGAATACATACCTTCCAACAAGAAGTAACTGACTTTGCAAAAGGAACAGGAACACCTCGTTTTAATCCCTTCTTTATTCCTAAAATGATTGTTGATATTGTTTCAGGTCATATTTCTATCAAATATGGCTTACGAGGTCCTAACTTTGTAACCGTTTCGGCTTGTGCTTCTTCTACCAATGCAATCATTGATTCATTCAATTATATTCGTTTAGGACAAGCAGACGTAATTGTTTCGGGAGGAAGTGAAGCAGCTATTATCGAATCTGGTGTCGGTGGATTTAATGCCATGAAAGCACTTTCAGAAAGAAATGATTCTCCAAAAACAGCATCAAGACCATTTGACAAAACTCGTGATGGATTTGTGATGGGAGAAGGTGGAATTTCCCTTGTTTTGGAAGAATTAGAACACGCAAAAGCAAGAGGTGCAAAAATTTATGGCGAAATAATTGGTGGTGGAATGTCAGCAGATGCCTACCACATGACAGCACCACATCCAAAAGGGTTAGGGGCAGCCAACGTAATGAGAAATGCACTCAAAGATGCAGAGATTAGTCCAGAAGATGTAGATTATGTAAATGTTCACGGAACTTCTACACCTTTAGGCGACCCACAAGAACTAAAAGCAATTACTACTGTTTTTGGAGAACACGCATACAAAATGAATATTAGCTCTACCAAATCTATGACAGGACATTTACTCGGTGCAGCAGGTGCAATGGAGGTGTTGGCTTGTGTAATGGCACTAGAAAGACAAGTCGCTCCTCCGACTATCAATTTTGAAACGCCTGATGAAGCGATTGACCAAAAATTAAATCTTACACTTAATAAAGCAGAAAAAAGAAAAATTGATGTTGTTTTGAGTAATACATTTGGTTTTGGTGGGCACAACGCTTCGATTATAATGCGTCGCTATCAAGAATAGTTAGAGTGTATCTAGCTCGTGGGGGATACGAGCAACGCTAGAGTTGAGGTGCAAATAAAGAATAAATTACCATTGCTCGTGTGTCCCCACGAGCGATTCTACAAGCGTTATGTTTTTAAATTAAAATATGAGTTGGATTGGTAAAATAGCTACAAAAGTTAGCAAATTTTCTCTTAATGAATCAGATAAAAGGCTCTATAATGCAATAAAACGCATTATCGGAACATCGCCTACCAACCTTTCTATTTACAAACTTGCCATGCAACATACTTCGGTGGCAAAGGAAAACAAAGACGGCTTTAAGGAAAGCAATGAACGTTTAGAGTACTTGGGAGATGCTGTTTTGGGGAGTATTGTAGCGCATTTTTTATTCAAACGTTACCCATACAAAAATGAAGGTTTTCTGACAGATATTCGTTCTCGGATTGTCAGCAGGGCTTCTTTGGGCGATCTTTCCAAAAAAATGGGTTTAGATGAGCTTATCGAAGTAGATAACAAACGCAAAAATGCCTATTCGCACAAATCGCTTTATGGAGATGCGATTGAGGCTTTTATTGGTGCTGTTTATTTGGATAAAGGATTTGATTTTTGTCAGAAATTTATCGTCAATAGAATTTTACTGACCCATTTGGATTTGCAAACTATCATCGAAACCGATAAAAATTACAAATCAAAACTCATAGAATGGGCGCAAAAAGAAAATAGAAATGTTCAGTTTTCTATCTCAAAAGATAAAGCCGAAAATAATAGCCGTCAGTTTGTAGTACAAGTTTTATTAGATGAAAACCCTATCTCAACAGGAAATGGCTACACCAAAAAGAATGCTCAACAAGATGCAGCTCGTAGGGCTTGTGAGGAATTGGAGATTGAGTAGAAAGTTTTTTTTACGTGAATTGAAAAAAACTAAACTTCAAACCTACTTTTTTCGTAACTTATAATTAAAGGTAGATAACAAAATTATAAATAATTAAAATAGTATGGCAGTTGTTAATCTTAATTTGAGTTTAGAACAAGTTTTAGATTTTATCAAAAACCTTCCTCAAGAATATAAAAAAGCTGCTTTTAATACATTAAAGCAAGAAATTTATTCGGATAAAACGAAAACAGGAAATTCTAGTTTAATAGACGAATTAGAGGGTTCTCTATATGTCGAAGAAGAAATAAACTACAAAGAGGAGTTGAGAAAATTAGCTATTCAGAAAGATAACAGAAATAAGTAAAGTTATGAAACATGTATTTTTAGACACAAATGTTATACTTGATTTCATAACAAAGCGAGAACCTCACACTATTTATGCAAAACCTATTTTTGAGTTGGCAAATAATAATGAGTTAATGATTTATACTTCTGCTGTTTCTTTATCAAATTGCTTCTACATTTTAGAGAGAAGTTATAAAAAAGAGAGAAGCGAGATTAAAAAAGTCTTTAAAAAGCTCTTGCAAATTCTACATGTTACAAATTTAAGTGAAGGAAATGTGCTTGAAGCTCTCAATTCAAATTTTGAGGACTTTGAAGATGCTTTACAAAACTATAGTGCAATCAATATTTCAGACCTTTCAATTATTATAACAAGAGATAAATCAGATTTTGTAAGTTCTGAACTTCTTATAGTAACTCCAGAAGAATTTTTAAGTAATTTGAGAAAAGAATAATCTTTACAGAAAAATTAAGCCATCATTTTAGTGCAAAAAATCATTCCCACTCTACGCCTAAAAAACCAACGCATTTCCCTACAAAAACCGATTGTAATGGGAATTTTGAATGTTACACCAGATTCTTTTTATGAAGAAAGTAGAATAAAAGACGATTCGGCTATTCTTAAAAAAGCCTCTCAAATGCTAGAAGAAGGCGCAACTATTTTGGATATTGGAGGATATTCTACTCGCCCAAATGCTGATGATATTTCTATCGAAGAAGAAATAAATAGAGTTATTCCTTCAATTCATTCTATCAAAAAAGAATTTTCGAATGCTATTATTTCTATTGATACATTTCGTTCGAAAGTAGCTAGAGAAGCCGTAAATGCTGGTGCAGATTTGATAAATGATGTTTCTGGTGGAAATTTGGATAGCCAAATGTTTGAAACGGTGGCGAGTTTGAAAGTGCCTTATGTTTTGATGCACATGAGAGGAACACCCCAAACGATGAAAACACTAACCAACTATGAAAATATCATTGCAGAAATGATGACTTATTTTCATAATCGAATAATGACTTTGAAAAATTACGGAGTAGAAGAAATTATCCTTGATTTAGGCTTTGGATTTGCCAAAACGATTGACCAAAATTATTTTCTCTTAAAAAACTTAGCCATTTTTGAACAGTTAGAATTACCTATTTTAGCAGGGCTTTCTCGTAAATCTATGATTTATAAACGTCTTGATATTCCTGTTTCGGAAGCCTTAAACGGAACTACAATTCTCAATACAATCGCAATTCAAAATGGAGCAAAAATTTTGCGTGTTCATGATGTCAAACCTGCGATGGAAGCTATTGAGCTTTTGAGTTATTTGAAGTAGATTAATTGTACCTACAAGTATTTTTTTATATCTTGCATACAAGATTATGAATTCCGACTACTTTTTTAAATAAACTCATGAAAAATAAAATTCTCTTTGGTGTTAGTCTTCTTTTTGGATTGGCAATGATTAATGGAGGCTTGAACAAATTCTTCAATTATATTCCTTTAGAAATGGGAAAAGAAGCCATGGATTTAATGAATGTTTTCAAATCGTCAGGTTGGGTATTCAACTTGGTTGCTATTGTAGAAATCATTGCAGGAATCTTGATTATTATTCCTAAAACTCGTGCTTTGGCTGCTATTATGATTTTTCCTATTACGATAGGAATTACACTTTTTCATGTTTTTCAAGACCCTGCTAATCTAATTATGGGCTTTGTTTTTTTGGCTATCAACCTTTGGATAATTTTTGAAAATAAAGAAAAATATATGCCAATGATTAGTTAAAAACTAAGTGAGTAATTGGCAAATTTAGAATCAATATAACTTTAGACTTTTTATTCTTGATGAATGGAAAGTCTTTTTTATGAAAAAGAGTAAAATATTAGGGTAAACGCACGAAAAAAAAATGTACTCGTTTAAAGCAAATCAAGCTAGTTTTTAACTTTGCAAATTGAATTTACTCTGATAGTTAAAGTGTGTTTAAACACACTGAAAGCAGTATAAAAAGTTTCGTGCGTTTACCCTAGTAAAATATTGAAAATCATTCTAGCAAAAAATTTGTACTTTAGTTTATCTCTAAAACCTAATTACAAATCTATCTTTCCAAAAAATGAAATATTACTATTTTTTTAAAATTAAAACTTTTGCTTTATTTAGCTCATTTTTAGTCATTTTTCTTGTTGGAAGTAGTTTTTCACTCAATAAAAATAATGAAAAAAAACCTCTTTTTGTAGTCGTCATTGATGCAGGACATGGAGGAAATGATGTAGGAAATGAATGTTCGGATTTGAAAAGATTTAAACAAGAAAAAGATTTAGTTTTGCCTGTTGCTTTGCAGCTTGGAGGATATTTAGAGAATTTATTAGAAAATATAAAAGTCGTTTATACACGAAAAGAGGATAGATATGTGAGTTTAGAACAGCGTGTAGAGATTGCCAACGAAGCTAGTGCTGATTTATTTATTAGTGTTCATGCCAATCATAACCCAATGACAAGTATTCATGGTTGTCAGGTTCATATCCATAATCATGATATAAAATTCAGTAAAATATTTGCAAAAAAACTCATGTATCAGCTTTCAGAAAGAGCAAAAAGAAAAGTATTAAAACTTCAAACCAAAGATGACAGAGGGCATAATTTATTTGTTCTTCAAAATACAAAAATGCCAGCCGTTTTGGTAGAATTAGGTTTTATGAGCAACCCAAATGAAGAAATTTATCTTAATAGCGAATACGGTCAGACCATTTTGGCTTCTGCTATTTTTCGTGCTGTCAGAGATTATCGTGAGGTGGTGCAGTAGATTTACTTTAAAAATGTTACAAATTCTTCAAAGAAAAAAGCTCGTGCAATTCCCCTGTATTCATTTCGGTTATCCAAGCGTTATTTGTTGAGATTGCCATATCTGCAATTTCCTTTTTAGACTGTAAAAGTTCGTTTATTTTTTCTTCTAGCGTTCCTTTAGTAATCATTCTATGCACCAAAACATTATTTTTTTGTCCAATTCGGTAGGCTCTATCTGTCGCTTGTGCTTCTACGGCAGGATTCCACCACAAATCAAAATGAATAACATGACTTGCAGAAGTTAGATTCAATCCAGTTCCACCAGCTTTCAAAGACAAAATCATAAACGGACAATGTTCTTCATTTTGGAAAGTCTCAACAGCTTCATCTCGCCCTTTTCGTGTAAGCCCTCCATGTAAAAAGGGAACTTGCGTATGAAAAGTAGATTGCAAAAAGTCCTTCAAAAGCTCACCCATTTTGGTATATTGAGTAAAAATCAAGGCTTTTTCGTCGGCTTCATAAATCTGTTTTACAATTTCTAATAAAAGAGCCGTTTTTCCAGAATCGCTTATTTTCATGGTGCTTTCCTTCAAAAAATGTGCAGGATGATTACAGATTTGCTTGAGTTGCATCATGAGTTTCAAAATAACACCTCGCCTTTTTATTCCTTCAAATTCTTCTACCACTTTCATTCCTTCACGAAGCGTAGTTTCATACAGCAAAGTTTGTTCTTTGGTGAGGTTACAAATTTGATCTTTTTCAATTTTTTCTGGCAAATCATCAATGATACTTTTGTCTGTTTTAAGCCTTCGCATAATGAAAGGCGCAGTCATTTTTTTGAAAATATCAGCTCTATGTTCATCTCTATCTCGTTCTATTGGAATAGAAAAATTAGTTCTAAATTTTGATAAAACATCTAAATAATTCTCATTTACAAAATCAAAAATAGACCAATATTCACTCAAACGATTTTCGACAGGCGTACCCGAGAGTGCAATTTTACGAGGACTTTGCAGCATTTTGATAGCTTCTGTTTGTCCAGCAGCAGGATTTTTGATAGCTTGAGCTTCGTCAATAATTACACACGACCATTCTCGCTCTGCAAAACGTTTGTCTTCACTTCTGACTGTTCCGTAAGTGGTCAGCCAAATATCAGGCTTGAAACTATCTTTTTCATCTAGCCATTTTCTATTTGCACCGTGATAAATATAAAAGGAAAGCGAAGGCGCAAATTTCTCAATTTCTCGTTGCCAGTTGCTCAAAAGTGTTGTTGGAAGGACTGCCAAAGCAGGTTCATTTTTCCCTCCTAGCTGATTTTCTTCTTTCAATTTTAATAAAAAAGTAATGGTTTGAAGTGTCTTTCCAAGTCCCATATCATCAGCCAAAATAGAACCCAAACCCAGTTTTGCATTTTGATACAACCATTCATAACCCACTTGTTGATAGGGACGAAGAGTTGCTAATAAATTTTTGGGGGTTTCAATTTTTGGAGCTTCTTTGAGTTCTTGTAATAGAACTCTTACTTTTTCGCTAAGTTCAACTTTTGTTCCTTGATATTCTTCTGTAAGTGCTGTTTGAAGTAATTCGGCATTAGATAATTTTTTCTTTTTCTTCTTTAACTGCTCAACAATAAGGGCAATTTCTTTTTCGTCTAACAAAACATATTGGTCTTTGAATCGCCATAAACCAGCCTTTTGAGCAATCATCTTTTCAAAATCGGCAGCCGAAATTTTATCCTCTCCCATTGCTACTTCCCAATCAAAATCCCAAACACTTCCTAATTTTAAGAAGGATTCTTCTTTTTTGTTTTTTGAGTTTAGGGTCGCTTTTAGTTTTGGACGGACTATTTTTTCTAGTCGTTTTGGTAACAAAATTTTTATTCCTAAAATCTGTAAAACAGGAAAAATATCTGTCAGAATTTTACTTAATCGTGTGGCTTCTATTTCTTTTTGTATCTGTCCTTGCGTTTCGATGATTTCCTTTATTTCTCCCAAAAAATCAGACAAAATCTGTAAATCTTGCACAATCGGCAAACGAACATCTTCAAAAGAATCATCTTCAAAAATTATAGCAAGTGGAATATGTGGATTTTCGTTTTCGGCATGTTTGTTTTGAAGTTCTTTGTCTTCAATCCATATTTCTAAAGAAAAGGTTTCGTCTGCTTCCTGATAGCCATCATTTATACTTTCTGCGTCAGTTTCTCCCTCCTCATATTCGTCCATGAGATTCTCTTGAATAGACAGAATAGGAACATATTTCCGTTCAGATAACAAAAATTTACCAAGCCAAGCACGAATCAAATGAGGCATATCTTTTTCTTGATAGCCTGTAAAGCTCATTGCCGTGTTCACAAAAAAGATACTTTCTACCTTCATATTGAGCGAAGAAAGTCGCTTTTTATAACGAGTTTTTATCCAAGCTTCTTCTATATAAAAATGCAAAATCATTCCTAAAATAGTAAGCGTAGATTCTAATTGAGAAGCATAATGAGGTGCTAATTTTGTCTTTTTTTCTTCTTTCTTCTTTGATTTTAATCCCAAATTAACAGTTCTAATATCAAGCGTTTCAGAGATTTGAGTCAGAATTTTTTTGATATTTGCATCTAAAACAGCAGGTTGCCAACGAATAAAAACTTCATCTTTGTCATTACTAAAAATAGTCGGAACAATCGCACCACGTTCTAAAAGTGCCAACGCAAACTGATGAATTTTGAACAAAACTTGTAACTGTTCTGAAAGGCGTTTGATTTCTGTCGTAGGAAGTGTATAAAACAAATCCAATAAGAAACCAAAACCATTATCGATTTTTGTTTTGACTAATTTTCGCTTTTGTTTAGTTACCTTAAATGTATTTCGAAGTTTGTAAGAAGCATCAAATGTAAATTCGAAGCGTTCTAGTTCGTAATAATTTTTCTCATTTTTCTTGCTCTGTTTTTTATCTGCATTATAGGTTCTATTATACCAATATCCTTCTTTTTCTTCTTCTCGCTCTTCTTCTGTTTCGTAATCTTTCCAATATTCTTCTATCGTTTTGGGTAATTTTTGATAGACTGTTTGAAGGACACTTTTAAAGTCTTCTTTCTCAAAAAATGGAGGATTAGGCGAAAGAAGTTGTAATAAAGTCTGTTCAAGATTCGGAATTTGAGCAAAAGAAATATCTAATTCTTCTATTTCTTTTGGTTCTGGAAGTTCTTCTATATCGTCTAACAAAAGCCATTTTTCTTCCCATTTTGGGATAGAAGCCATTTTTTGTTTTTGGGCATTTTGTTCGATATAAGAAAGCAAATCAAAACCGTGCAACAAGAAAATCAAAAATGGATTTGCATCGATTTCTTCCGAAAATGAATAAATAAGTGCTGCAATATGCTTGCAAGGCATCGCAAAATCTGGACACGAACAACCCGCTTTAAAATCTCGCCAACGCTTCGGAAAAAGGTTTATATCTTCTTGTTCTAATAATTCAAAAAGGTATTTGGGTAATTGTCTTTGAGTGAGTTGTTGCCAAAGTTCTGGTTTTTTTTGGAGGGTTTCCAAAATTATCTTTTTGTCCACCTCATCAAATTCTGTCATTTCGACATAGGTAGAATAAGGAGTCGAACGGCTTCCTTTTACTTTTGCTTCAATGGCTGTTCCTCTAATTATTTTTTGAGAGATTGAGCCATTTCTGGCATAGGTTCTTCCTCTTGTCAGCCTGCCTGTGTCGTCTATGTCTGTGAAGGCTTCTAACCATTTTTGTCCCCACCATGTTTTTCCAAATGCTTTTGCCATTTTTTATTGCTATCTTTTTTAATACTTGTCATTCTAAAGAATGAACTACATTTTTGCTATTTTGAATTGCAAAAATACATTTTTTTTGAGGTAAATGACAATCAAATGATAATTAAAAAAACGGCTTATAATTTTTTATTTTTTCTTCTAATCGTTTGGCTAAATATGGGTTTGCTTTTTCTAGTTTTTCTAAAATAAATTTAGCTTCTTTTTGGTATTTCTGTCTTTTTTCGGTGTTCCAATAATGAGGAGGTTCTTTGAGATTTACGATTCGGTCGGCAAGTTTTACAAACTGAACTTCTTTAGGCTGTTTTAATAATTTATCTAAACTATCCTTCATTTGTTCTTCTTTTGGCAGTTTTTTATCTTTTGTCATTGCCCAAACGCCATTTTTTACATCTTTTCCAAACTGATTTTCTATTTCTTCCAAAGTAACCGAAGTATCTTCAACCGTATCGTGGAGAATGGCGACCAAAACCCCCAAATCTTGATTGAGATTTTTATCATTTGTTTCTTGAAAAGCAAGCAAAGTTTCTGTCATGACCTCGCTAATATGGAAAAAATAAGGCAGTTCAGATGCAGGTATTTTTTGTTGGTTGTGCGCCTTACAAGCGAAATCTAACGCATTTCTGTACAAATCAATAGTATTCATAATTTTAAAGTTTTATACTCATTACCAAAATATCATCTGTTTGCTTTCTTGTTTTTTTCCATCTAATAAGTTCTTTACTAAATGCCGAATACTGCTCGACCGAAGAAAGAATACTTATTTTTTCTAAAAATTGTCTAAAGAAACGAGTATAGTATTTTCTTTCTGTTATAGTATCTCCTCCAAATTGGTCTTGAAAACCATCAGAAGCTAAGAATAAATTATCTCCTTTTTCGTATCTAAAGATATTTATTTTGTATTCTTTCTTTTTCTTTTTTGAAATAAATGACCCCCCAATAGCAAACGGACTTCCTTTTATGGTTTCAATTTTTCCATTTCGGACAATATATAAAGGCATTTTTGCACCTGCATAATAAATTACTCGTTCTTCTTCATCAATGGCGCAAATTCCGATGTCCATTCCATCATTTCGACGACTTTTTGGTGTGTGCATTTCTTCTAAATGGAAAGTATGACGAACACGCTCATCTAGTTTTTCCAAAATCTCATCAGGTTGCCATGTTCCTCCTTCTGCAATAATTTGATTCAGAAGACTTACTCCCATAATTGTCATTAATGCCCCCGGAACGCCGTGTCCTGTACAATCTGAAAGCGCAACCATTTTGAGTTTGTTAGGCATATTTTGATGCAATGCATCATCAAAATCTTCTTTGTGAAGTGTTTCGAACCAATAAAAATCTCCACTTACAATATCTCTAGGGCGATAAAAAACACTAGCTTCATCAAAATTATCTGTCAGAATTCTAGGTCTTGGCAAAAGTCCTTCTTGTATGCGTTGTGCATAACGAATACTTTGCATCGTTTTGGTATTTGCATTACGAATTGTGGAATACGAAGAAGCATTATCCAACGCAATAGCCGTATAAGAAGCCAGCGTTTTCATAATTTCAAGATGCTGACTTGTATAGGCATCTTTCTCAAAACTTTGAACTGATACAACACCCAAAACACGCTCTCCCAACAATAGAGGAATAGCAATGACTGACTTTGGGACATCTCCTACTACTACTTCTATATTGGGTAAATATTCTTTTATCTCATTTTCTGCATCATTGATAAACAAACTTTCTTTATTTCTGATAACATAAGCAGACAAATTATTCTGATTATTGGCATCAATTCTTTGTTCGGAAAGCAGCACATCATTTTCTATGTTATAAGCATAAACAATTTGTTCTTTATCTGGATAATATAAATCTACTCCAAAAAAAGCAGAGTCCATAAGTTCGTGTACATAGCGATAAAGAACTGCAAAAATAGCATCATAATCCAAAGAAGCTGTTATTTCTTGTCCTATCGAACTCAAAATAGAAACGGTTCTGTATGAATTTTCTAGTGCTTCTGCTTTTTCATTGAGTTCGGAAGTGCGCTCTTCTACTTTTGATTCTAATTGTT
Source organism: Flexibacter sp. CG_4_10_14_3_um_filter_32_15 (assembly GCA_002784125.1). Taxonomy (GTDB): domain Bacteria; phylum Bacteroidota; class Bacteroidia; order Cytophagales; family Bernardetiaceae; genus Bernardetia. The sequence continues at coordinate 1,572 of PFKD01000133.1, read as the reverse complement.
CATTGGCTTCCATTTGTGATTCCATCATAAAACGTTGTGCATCATCTTTCTCATGCCTTATTTCTCGTATTCTTACTCCTATCGCAAAAGAAAGTAAAATTACTTGAAGGGCAGCACCTACTTGTACGCTATACTCTGTAAAAGCAGTTAGGGGAAGAAGAGAACTTGTTTTGAGTGCAAAAATAATATAACCTAAAATATAAACAGAGAAACCACTTATAAAAAACCAAGCTGAAGTATTTCCTCTCAAAATAGCACTTGTTCCTGTTATCAAAAGTACCATAGCCGTTGCAGCAGCCGACAAATTAGATAAATAAATAGCGTATTGATACGGTAAAATAATTGTAAGAAGGAAAAAAGCGAGTTGTACAAAACCAAAAATGCGAAGTGCTTTATCAAATTTTTCTAAGAATGTACGAGTGTTCAAAAACCTTCTACAAAACAAAACAAGCCAAAAATCTAAAAATGTAAGACACATCGGTAAGGCTTTTTGCTGTAAAAATGGAAAGTTCCCCCACAAGTATTCATAAGCATGACCATTGAGATTTGCAATAACTAAAAGCGAACAAGCCATTGCAATTACATAATAGAGATAACTATTTCCTTTACCTAAATTGAAATATAAAAACAAATTATTGATAAGAATAAAAATAATTATTCCATAAATAATTCCAAAAATGAATTGAAATTGATGATTGTACTGTTCGAAAGCTAAAGGAGTCCAAACACGCATCGGAAACTGCATCAGACTAGCCTCAGAAGCAATTCTGAAATAAAATACTTGTTTTTCAGTAGGTTTTAATTGAAAAGGAAACAAAAAATAACGGTTCTCAACAGGACGTTTCGAAAACTCAAAGACATCTCCAGTAACTGTACTTGTATATTTCCCTTCTTCTTTATGAAAAAAGGTAATCGAATCTAAAAGAGGAGCAGCTATTTCTAATAAAAATTCATTTTGTTCTTTATTTTGATTTTCTAATTCTATACGAACCCAAAAAGCAGATTCACTAAAACCAAAACTAGGGTTATATCCTTCATATATTTTGAAATTAGACAAAAAACTCTCTTCTGAAACTTGTTCAAATGTTTTGCTATGAGTTGCATCTTCAAAAATACCAATATGATTTCCCTCTAATCGCAAATCTTTTTCTGCTTGTTTGAGTAAAGCTGTTTTGAGTATAGATACAGAGGCTGGTTGTTGAGCATACACAGAAAAACCTCCGAAAATAGTAATGAAAATTACATTAAGGAGAAATAATAAAAGTAAAACTGTTTTTTTTGTATGCGTAGTAATAAGCAACTTAGGGAATGATTATGGGAATAAAAGGGTGTTTTAAGTTCTTGTTGAGTTATTTTTTGTCTGTTTTTGTGCATTTAGCTTTATAACCAAGCAATTTAAGTAAAACTGTTTAAAATAGCTAAAAATAATCTATACGGTTCTTATTTTTCGACAAATACAACTTTTTTTGAGTAAAAAACAACAATACAAACAGACAACAACAAAACTATCTGTGTTTAAATTGACCTTAATCTAGTTATTTATTCTATTTTTTAGCTGTTTTGGTTTTTTTT
>PFKD01000056.1 GCA_002784125.1 Flexibacter sp. CG_4_10_14_3_um_filter_32_15 | reverse complement strand
ATAAAAAGTTTCGTGCGTTTACCCTAATTTCATAGCGATTTCTTCGCCAGCCTCAAACTTTACATAAGTGAGAATTGATTTTATTTGCTCATCGTTAAAAAAGTCGTGATTTGGCATCATTTGTCCATATTCTTCATAGAGTTTTACTGCATAATCATTCTTTCCTCCTGTAATTACTTTTTCAGGATATTTGATAAAATTGATAATTTCGGCTTCGCTAGACCAACGAGCTTCTACACCTTTGAGTGCAGGGCCGACCACTTTTTTATCGACAGCATGACATTGAGCGCAATTTCCTTGAAAAAGTTCGTGTCCTTGCAAAACAGTTGCTTTTTGAGGTTCGGCAAGAGAAGCTACTTTTGTGTTTATGTCTTCGACAGGGGCTGCACTTGTAGTTGTGTTTCCAGTAGTTGTTCCTGCTGTATTTTCAGAAGAACCATTAAAAAGCATCACTACCGTAATAATCAAAACAAGACCAACTCCTAGAATCACTCCAGAGAGTGTAAGTATTTCATTATTAGAATTAGAATTCATGGTATTAAAATTTGTTTTAGTTGAAATAAAAAACGTTATTCCTTTCGTTTTAAAACGGAGTGAATAACGTTTTGGTTTTAGTTTTTTCTAAAGTTCTAATACCATTTTATAATCTATTTTTGTCTAAGAAAAGGTTTATAGGTGCATAACAAATTAGCTACGCTGCTCTTCGGGTGTTGCTTAGTCAATTTGTATTACGTAGGAAAAAGGCTTGCCTTTTCCCTACAAAAAACCAGCAATTCCCAATGTAACACGATTTTGATTTAAAATCGAAAGTTTAGGCGTTTTTTAGCTAAAAAAATCAACATTTAAGAGAGTTTAAAGTCCTTGTTTCAAATTATTAAGCCCTAAAAAGACGTTTTATTACTAATTTAATTTACATTGGGAATTGCTGACAAAAAACGACAATTTGTTATACCCCCCAGACTTATTTATCGCCTTCATTTTCGTTTTCCATTTCTGTCTCCAAATCTACAATTCCAACTTCTTCGATAGTTCCGTCGGACTGTACTTGGTGGATTACACCTGATTTGACCCTCATTTCTTTTTCTTCTCCTTCAGCAAAGTATGTCATACAACTTACCGTTTTGTCTTCGTTGAGTTTACACGTTACTTTTTCTTGTTGTGTAAAACCATCTTGTGAACCTTTGATGTAATATTGCATATTTTGTTCGGCTATCGGAACTCCTGTTTCGTCAAACGTAACTAATTTGGTAAACTGAAAAGTAGAGCCATCATACCCATAAAACAAAAGTGCCGTAATTCCTTCTGGCATATCTGTCAGTTTTCCGACTAAATACAAACGGTTATTTCCTTTTGGTTCAACCATTACTCGTTCTCCTATTCCATTATAAATATTAAAGTATTTTTCATATATCGCCATTGAAATTGGCGAAAATGCTTTTTTATTTGATTTTTCATTCAAATCATAAGGAGGTTTTATTGCTTTAATTTTGCCTACAAACTCAGCAAAATTTTCAGCAGGAACGGTATCTCTCAAGTGTAACTCTTTTCTATTTTTGTCTTTACTGGCATCATAGACGTTTTTTTCATCTACGGCAATCGTTTTTGATTTGTCTTTGTAAGGATTTTTGTTTCGCTGTGCAAAAGAAACAGTTGATAGAAAGCAAAAAGCAAAAGTAAAGAGTAACACAGAATAAATAGTAGGCTGTTTCATTGTATTAAAGAGTTGATGAGATTAAAAAATGACTAAAAAATAGTTTTATGAAAAATAGTGTCCACAGGATAAACTGTTTAAAAGCCACTCTTGTTTTGACTTGTTTTGATAAAAATAAGGATTAAAATGAAAATCAAGAAAAGAATTGGGCTAAAATTAGTCAAACATATAATTGCCCTTTGCATCTATTTGAAAAGACAGTTTTTGTTTGTTTTTCTCAAATTTTTCATATCCTATCTTCATGTTGTCCCAAAATCCTACCAAACTATTATTTTCTTTATAAAACTTGTCCTTATTTTGTTTTGTAAAACGGAAAGGAAAAATATAAATCGGAATTGTAGTTTGTCCATTTGTTCGTGCTTGCACAGCCAAAACATAAACTTCTTTTATATATTCGTCCGTAATCGGAATGCAGCCAATCGTGGCACAGGCACCATGTAGATAAATTGCACCACCCAAATCTTTTGTTTTTCTTGTAGGATTGCGTCTTTTGTCGGCTTGATTGGGATAGCTAATTCCTAACGATAAAAAATAGCTACTCATTGGGTTGAAATGATTGATGTGATAAAATCCTTCTGGAACTTGATAATCTCCTTCTTGATTTTTCGAACCTAATTCGCCTGATTTGGCACAAATAGCATACGTCAGAAATTTTTGATAGGATTTATCAGTTTTTGATTTGACATACATTTCCAACTCTCCCTCTTCCTTATAAGCTACCATCAAAATATTCAAATTTTGAAGAGAAAGATTTTTTTCCTTTAGTTTTTTGGTCAAATAACTTTCTTTTTCTTGGTAAGCTGTACGAACTTTTTTATATTTTTTCTGTTCGGAAACAAAGTCTTGGTATTTTTTGTATGCCACAAAAGAAAAACACACAAGAGCTAGAGAAAAGAGAGCAACGAAATATTTTTTTTTTATTTTCATAAGTAGTAAAGTAAAAGTATTTTTTAATAAAAAAAGAGAATTAAAATGCTTCTGCAATTCCGAAGTAAAAATTAATTTTTTCGCCTTTTGCTACATCAAAACGAAGATTTAGATTTTCAGATTTTACAATTTTTAGCCTAAGTCCTGCGCTATATCCTACTTTTATATCCTTAAAACGCAAATCTGAAGTATTATTGTACACTAAGAACTACGGAAAAGAACTTAACTTATTGATTATCAACTATTTAAAATTAATCCTCAAAAAAAATAAAATTCTATTTTTAAGTCAAAAATCATTTGAATAATAACTTTTATATTTCAAAAGCAAATTTTATTCTTTTGAAAAACAATATTTACACGTTGTCTCAATAGTTTTTGGAGTTTTCCGTAGTTGTCAGTTTATAAGGTTTTGTACAAAAAAAGCACCCTAGGTTACTAATTATATCCGACTATGTCAAATTGATAGACTACTAAGGAACGAAAATTAAATGGGGTGTATAACAAATTGTCGTTTTTTGTAGGAAAAAGGCAAGTCTTTTCCCTACGTAATACAAATTGACTAAGCGACACCCGAAGAGCAGCGTAGCTAATTTATTAGGCACCCAATTACATGCTACTACTAGACATTTTTAATAATTGCAGTATAGATCAATCTCGTAGAGCAGACCGTTTGTAGTCAATTTCTCCTATTTTTAGTCTTAGTAGACGGTCTGCCCTTTGGGACTGACCTATTTATTTGAAAAATGTCTAGTAGTATGTCAAATGCTATTTTTGAATCACTAACTTATTGGTAGTCAGTAACTTACATTCGTAATTGATTCTTATAAATCTCTAATGTTTTCTTTGCCGTATTTTCTTTTGTGAAATTTTGAAGATGAAGAGTTGCATTTTGTATCAATTTAGTTCTCAATTCTTCATCATACAAAACCTTTTCTACATTTTGAGCTAAAGAAAGCGTGTTTTTTATTTCTGAAAGCAAACCTGTTTTGTTATCAATTACAGATTCTGGAACTCCTCCCGCTGCTGTTGCAACGACAACTACTTCACTTGCAAAAGCATCTAAAATGCTTGTTCCTAATCCTTCTGTTTGACTTGTAAAAAGAAAAACATCTAATTCTTTTAAAATAATAGGAATATCATTTCTAAATCCTGTAAGGATAAAATAGTTTTTTATTTCTTGATTCTGGTTGAGCCAATTTTGAATTTCAGTTTCAGAACCATCTTCTTTTCCAATTAAGAAAAAACGGATTTCTCTATTTGTATTTTCCTTTTTTTCTCGCTGTTCTAATTTAGGAATCAATATTTTTGCTGTTTCCAAAAAAGTAATATAATCTTTGTGTGGAGCAAGTGCAGCTACATTTCCTATCAAAATAGTATCTTTTTCTAAATTATATTCTTGTCTTAAAATAGTTGTTTTTGCTTTTTTATCATTCAAATTATTAAATTTTTCTAAATCAATTCCACTATGAACCGTAACCAATTTTGATTTGTCTTTGATACTTGGCGCAGTAATTTCTTTTATCTTATCCGAAACGCAAACTATCTTTTTGATAGAAGAATGATTGTATTTATACTTTGAGAAAAAATTATTTTTGACAGGAAAATCGACTCTTCTACTCAAAATAAACTTGGTTTTATTCTGAAAAAAAACGGCTGACAAAACGCCTATTGTATGAGCATGTGCATCGTGTAAATGAACAATCGTTATTTTATTTTTTTTACAAAAAGAAGCCAAAAACCTTGCTTGTCCAAACTTCGAACTTCCTTTTAAACTTTCTACTTCTAAATTGGTAGTTGCATTTTCTTTATTATAATTCTCTATAAAATTAGATAAAGAAGAATTTGCAGGAGTCAAAACAGTTTGCCTAATCATTTTATTTTCACTTAACTCTGTTGCTAAATAAGCAATTTGTTGTTCGCCTCCTCGCCAATTTTTGGGAGTAGAAAGATGAGCAATATAATGGACACTATGAGAATTCATTAAAATAATAATTGGTAATTAATCAATAACAGAAATGTACACGACAAAGATAATCCTTTTAGTATTACTTTTTTAACACGTTAAAAATAGTATAAAATCAATATTCTATTTGCCTTATTCGTTAATTAAACTAACACTAAACAAAATTAATTTATGAACAATATACCTCCTATTACTCAACTTCTTTCGGCTGCACAATCTGGTGATACACAAGCAACAGAAAAATTATTTCCTTTGGTTTATGACGAGCTTGTCAAGGTTGCACATAGTCTGAGAGTGCGCTGGCAGGCAAATTATACGCTCAATACGACGGCACTTGTACACGAAGCGTACATAAAATTAGCTGACCAAGATAGTAAAAATGGCAGCGATTACTCAAGTAGAGGTCATTTTTTTGCTGTGGCTGCAAAGGCAATGCGTCATATTTTGGTAAATTATGCCAAAATGAAAACGGCAGAAAAACGAGGAGGAAAAGAAGTTGATGTAGATATTCAGAAAGTAGAAAATATGATTGCTGATGAGCAAGTTGGAGAGCATATTCTAGGACTTCACGAAGCCTTAATTACACTAGAAAACTTAAATGAAAGACAAGGAAAAGTAGTCGAATGTCGTTTTTTTGCAGGACTTTCTATCGAAGAAACTGCCGATGCACTACAAATTTCGCCTGCAACCGTAAAAAGAGATTGGAATGTAGCAAAAGCCTATTTGTACAATCAACTCAAAAATGATATTGTATAGTTGTTGGTTAAGACATCGACAAGGATATTCCCATTTCCTAATTCCCATCCTCCATTCTCTCATACAATGCTACATACTGATGAGCAACAGTTTTTGGATTGAATCTTTTAATGTTTTCTTGTCCATCGTTTATTAACTCACTTCGATAATTTTCATCATTTATTATCTTCAAAATTCCTTCTTTGATTTCTGTAACAGAATAGGGATTTACTAAACAAGCATCTTTCCCAGCTACCCAAGGCATGGAAGAAATAGTACTTGTAATGACTGGTTTTTGCAGAGTTTGAGCTTCTATAATTGGCATTCCAAAACCCTCAATCGTAGAAACAAAAGAAACTAAATCACAGTTTTTATACGCCAAAATCAGTTCTTCAAAACTTACTTTATCTTCGTGTTTGTAATCAATATTGTGTTTTTTGAGCAGTTCAAAATGATGTTCTGAAAGTGGTGCAATGATATGAAGTTTGCAATTAATTCCTTCCAAAGACTCAAAAAGACGCTCTAAGTTTTTATTAAAAGCAGCTCCTAATTGTAAAATGATAGGTTTTTCAGAATTAAATTCTTTAGGAATATAATTTTGAGTTGCTGCTGCAAATTTTGGAGAAATGGTTGTCGGAATTACAATTATTTTATTAGGATTGCAGTTTGTATGTTTTATGATTTCATTTTTTGTTGCTTCCGAAACTGCCGTTACAAAACGAGCTTGTTTGACTGGAATATCTAACCAAAAGGTTTTTAGAAATTTTCGTTTTAATTTATCTTTTAAAGAAGTTCCATGTCGTTCCAAAAAAGCACAATCATGAATCGTCAAGATTGTTTTTTTAGGATTTAATCCCATTGTCAGAAAATGTACGTCGCCTGTTATGTGATTGATGTCGCTTTTTAGTTTTTGGGTTTGATTTTTTGCATCAAGAATGTTTTTTATTCGTGGCAAAATTCCATCACTAAAAAAAGGAGATTGATAAACAATAGGTTCTATTTTAGTAGAAATTAAAGGCAAATAAGAACGAATATCTTCAAAATAAGATTCGATACTAAAATTTCCAAACTGACGAGGCTTTCGATGTAAATAAACGACTTTCAATTTTCTCTTATTATTTTTTTAAACCAAATTAGAATCCAAAGAAGAAATAAGCGAAACTGGAGAAGCCGAAATTTGATGTTCTTGCAACCAATTTTCTAACACAACCAAATTCCAAACTCTTGCCCAAGAAACTCTAGGGTCATTCTCCAAAAACTGTTTCCAAACTCTCTTGATTCCTTCTTCATTAAATTCTAGACGACCAGCTAGGCTCTCAATACGTTCATTACAAAAATCAAAAAGCTCATTTTTGAGCCAAATTTGCCAAGGAAGAGTAAAACCCATTTTCTGACGATTGACAATTTCAGAAGGAAGTAAATCACCTACCGAATCAACTAATAACTTTTTAGGAGAATGAGGATATTTGAAAGAATCTGGAACTTGAAGAACATATTCAATCAATTTATGGTCTAAAAAAGGCACACGAATTTCTAAGGTATGCGCCATACTCATTTGGTCGGCATCACGCAAAAGTATGTTTTGCAAATACGTAAAAAGCTCAGCTACCGAAATTTGAGATAAAAAAGGAAGTTTTTTAAAGTCTTTTTGTCTTGCCAAACTCTTGAAAGCCGAACGTACTCTGTTTTCACTTAATTCATCTTTTCTTAAAAATGATTTTATACGCTCATCTAAAAATACTTGTCGGATAAGTGGATAGGTATAATCTAATTTCCAATCCTTTTGAGAAAGCAACCCAAAAAGTTTGTCAGAAGCTACTGAAGGATGGTACTTTTGACGTAATCTGCCAACATTAGACTTCAAAAAAACAGGTAGTTTTCCTATCCATTTATTATTATTAAGCTTGTTTAGCATTGTAAAGAATTCATAACCAGCAAAAAGCTCATCGCCTCCCAAACCCGAAAGAGCCATATCAATTCCCTTTTCTTTAGTTACTTTCGAAACAATGTAAGTATTTATTCCATCTCCACTTGGATGATCCATAGCCGAAAGAGCTTTTGGAATAATATCTAAAAAATCTTTTGGATTAAGACGAATATCATGGTGTTCTGTCCCAAATTTATTAGCGACTAAGTTGGCGTATTTTGCTTCACTAAATTCTTCTTCATCAAAAGAAACACAAAATGTATTGATTTTTTGGTTAGACATTCTGCTCATCAAGCCAACTACAATACTAGAATCTATTCCTCCAGAAAGAAAAGCACCAAAAGGAACATCAGCCACCAGACGTTTTTCGACAGCTTCATTCAATCTTTCATAAATATCTTTTTTGATTTGTTTGTAGGTTGTTCCTATTTTTTGTTCGGTATGATGTGCTTGCCAGTAACATTTTTCTATCCATTCTGTATCAGAAATTTCTACATAATGAGCAGGCAAAAGCATACAAACATTCTCAATCATGGTGCGAGGTGCGTGTACTGTTTGATAACGCAAGAAGTCTTCTAAGCCGTGATGATCTAGATTTTTGGGAATCAATCCAGAAGCCAACATCGAACGCATTTCAGATGAAAATATATATTTATTCTCATCTCTGTAATAATACAAAGGTTTTATTCCTAATCTATCTCTTACCAAAAAAAGTTTTTTTTCTACGCTATCCCAAATAGCAAAAGCAAACATGCCTTCAAATTTTTGGATACACTCTATTCCCCATTGCGTAAAGGCTGCCAAAATTACCTCCGAATCAGAATCCGATTTAAAAGGATAATCAAGCTGTTTTTTAAGTGCTTTATAATTATAAATTTCGCCATTAAAAACTAATGTGTAGCGTCCGTCGTGGGAGTGCATGGGTTGATGCCCTGCATTAGAAAGGTCAATAATAGATAATCTTCTATGTCCTAATGTTATATTATTTGTAGTTTCATCTTTCCAAATTCCCTCATCATTTCTGCCTCGGTGTGCCATAGCTTTGTTCATAGCAGCTACCCTGTGCATATTATTTTGCAACGAAAAGTCTATAATTCCATTTATTCCACACATAAAAATTTATTCTTAATTATTTTCTGCTAAAATAGCATTTTTTTCATTTGAAGTAACAGAGTTTTGCTTTAAAAGTTCTTCTATTTTAATATCTACAATAATCCTAAACCAAAAACCTTGTAGAAAATGAAAAATTCGTCCTTCTTTTCCATCTAAAAAACCAAGCTGAAACACGAAACGATAGATAAAGTAAATACAAGGTCGCCAATAAAGGGGTAATTTCCACCAAATATTCTTCAAAAATGCAATTTTTTGATCCGGATTACCAGAAATTTTTCGTGTAGTATGCTGAGAGCGCAACTTTTGAATGCGTTCTACCTCTTCTTGTGCTACAAGGTCGCTATATTTGTTGTGTTTGGCAAGCCAAAAAGAAATGTCATTTTCTTTGGTATTTTCTTCTATCAAAAAACCTTTTTTCCAAATCTGTGTTTTACCTTCAACTACAAAACGATGATCCATATTTTCGTTGAGGTCAGAGTGTCCGTATCCTTTCCTAAACATTTTTAGTAAATATTTTGGAAAATAACCACCGTGTTTTATCCAGCGCCCTCTAAAATAATTTTTTCGATTAAAATAAATTCCATTTATTTCTTTAGAAACAGTAGTTGAATTGAATAATGCTAATTTTTGTTGTAATTCTGGAGTTACTATTTGGTCTGCATCAAGCCCAATAATCCATTCGGTTTGAATATCAAAATTATTCAATGCAAAATCCCATTGTTTGGGATGATTTTCAAATTTATTATACAAAACTGTTGCTTTATAGGCTTCTGCAATAGATAAAGTTGCATCTGTACTACCTGAATCCAATATAAAAATAGGCGCATTCAAATCTTTAATCGATTCTAATAAGCGAGGTAGATGTACTTCTTCATTAAAAGTAAGAATAATAAACGAAAAATAAGACATAAAATAGAGCTGTTACAACCTTGCTAAGAGAATGAAAATGCTAAAAATAAGGACATTAAATTATAAACTAAGTACAAAAGGGTGCATCTCAAAATGTCGCATGACAAAAAATAAAAACAGGGTTAAAA
>PFKD01000074.1 GCA_002784125.1 Flexibacter sp. CG_4_10_14_3_um_filter_32_15 | reverse complement strand
TCCTATCAATCCTTAACTATCCTACCCTACAAAAAAATAGTAGGGTACAGTATTTAATTTCTATTCCTAATTTATACTTTTCTCAAAAAAACTCTCCAAATCTCAAAATATTTTTGCAATTTTGATATACTAAAAAATCAAATTGCCAATGCAACTAGCAATAAAAAAACAACTCTCATGGCTAGACCTCCAAAATCTCCAAAAACCAGTCATACCGACACAAAAAAAACGGCACAAACGCCTTTGATGAAACAATACAATCAAATCAAAGGAAAACATCCAGATGCGATTTTGCTTTTTCGTGTAGGCGATTTTTACGAAACTTTTGGAGAAGATGCCGTTCGTGCTGCCAAGATTTTAGATATTACCCTTACCAAACGTGCCAACGGTGCAGCTTCCGAAATTGCACTAGCTGGTTTTCCTCATCATTCTTTAGATAATTATTTGCCTAAACTCGTTCGTGCAGGGTTTCGTGTGGCTATTTGCGACCAATTAGAAGACCCAAAACTAGCAAAAGGAATTGTCAAACGTGGTGTTACCGAGCTTGTAACTCCGGGATTAGTTTTGGGAGATAACGTTTTGGAAAACAAAAAAAATAATTATTTAGCTTCTATTTATTTCTATAAAAATAAAAAATATGAGGCTGTTGGTGCTGCTTTTTTAGATTTATCGACAGGAGAGTTTTTGGTAGCAGAAGGAGAATACAATTATATCGAACAACTTTTAGAGCGTTTTGCGCCTTCGGAGATTATTTATAGCAAATCCAATAAAAAAGAATTTGAAACTCATGTCGTCCGACAGGGAAGTAATTTTTCACAGTTTGCCATCGAAGAGTGGATTTATACGCTCAATTTTGCCTACGAAAAACTGACGAAACATTTCGGAACGGCATCATTAAAAGGTTTTGGGATTGAATCTCTACACGCTGCTACGATTGCAGCAGGAGCAGTTTTGTATTATTTGGAAACGACAGAACACCACGAAAAAAATCATATTATTTCTCTTAGCAGAGTCGAACAAGATAAATATGTTTGGTTAGATTCTTTCACTACTCGTAATTTGGAATTACTTGTTCCGATGCACGCAAACGGTACTTCGTTGATTGAAATTTTGGATAAAACGGTTACACCTATGGGTGCAAGACTACTTAGAAAATGGGTTGCTTTTCCATTGAAAGATGCAAAACCGATTCAAAACCGACTTCGAAATGTAGCTATTTTAGTAGAAAAAGATGCTTTACAAGGCGAATTGCGTTCCTATTTGAAGGAAGTAGGCGATTTAGAAAGATTAATTTCAAAAGTTGCAGTAGGAAGAATTAACCCAAAAGAATTAGTCAAACTTCGTGATTCTTTAGAGGCAATTCCGACGATTAAAGATATTTTAGTAAAAAGTAAAACCAATGAATTAGAAGCCATTGGAGAAAAAATTGTCTTGAATACTGATATTTTAAAGAAATTACAAGACGAGTTAGAAGACAATCCACCACTTGCCGTTCAGCAGGGAACGACCATAAAAAGAGGTGTTCATAAAGAGCTTGATGAACTGCGTGATATTTCTAGTTCGGCAAAAGATTTTTTAGAAAAAGTACGTCAGAGAGAAATTGTAGCGACTGGAATTACGTCTTTAAAAATTAGTTTTAATAAAGTTTTTGGTTATTATATTGAGGTCAGTAATGCTCACAAAAATAAAGTTCCACAGGCTTGGATTCGTAAGCAAACGCTTGTCAATGCAGAGCGTTACATTACGCCAGAACTCAAAGAATGGGAAGAAAAAATCATTACAGCAGAGGAAAAAATCGCTAGTATTGAGTACACACTTTATCATAATTTGGTTTCAGAAGTGGCACAATATGTAAAAGTGATTCAACAAAACGCAAAGTTTTTGTCGATGCTTGATGCGCTTTGTGGACTTGCTGAAGTGGCAATGCAAAATAATTATTCTTTGCCTGAAATTACAGATAATAATATCTTAGAAATTAGAGAAGGAAAACACCCAGTTATTGAAAAATTATTACCGATTGGAGAGCAGTATGTTCCAAATGATGTAATTATGAATCCTGAAAATGAACAGATTTTTATCATAACGGGCCCAAATATGGCTGGAAAATCTGCCCTTTTACGACAAACGGCTTTGATTGTTTTGATGGCTCAAATTGGAAGTTTTGTTCCTGCCAAAAGTGCCAAAATTGGCGTTGTGGATAAGGTTTTTACTAGAGTTGGAGCATCTGATAATATTGCAAAAGGAGAATCTACTTTTATGGTAGAAATGTCTGAAACGGCTAGTATTTTGAATAATTTGAGTGATAGAAGCCTTGTTTTGATGGACGAAATAGGGCGTGGAACAAGTACGTATGACGGAATTTCGATTGCGTGGGCGATTGTAGAATATTTACATTCTTTGCCAAATGCAAAACCAAAAACGCTTTTTGCAACGCATTATCACGAACTCAACGAACTCAAAAATGATTTTGATAGGATAAAAAATTACAATGTTTCGGTAAAAGAAGTAGGAGGGAAAATTATTTTCCTTAGAAAACTAAAAGAAGGAGGAAGTGAACATAGTTTTGGAATAAATGTAGCCTCACTTGCAGGAATGCCTAAAAAAGTAGTTTTAAGAGCATCGGAAATGATGCACCATTTTGAAACCAATAAATTCAAAGATAAAGACAAAGAAACACTACAATCTGCACCAAAAAATACATTTTATCAAAATAGTTTGTTTGGAGAAAGTGGAGTAAATGGGGGAAATGACCCAATTTTAGAAAAACTAAAAGACGAATTATTAAGTCTTGACATCAATCGTCTTTCGCCTGTGGAAGCACTTTTGAAATTGAATGAGTTTAAAATAAGAGTGGGGAAGTAGTGATTAATGAATTTCTGTAGCCGACAGTTTCCAAACTGTCGTAATTATACAATTTTAAACCTAAAAATTATGAGAAGAGTAAATAAAAGACTTCTAACTTATGTAAAATTATTGAATAGAAAAAATCAAGAAAAGGTTTTAAAAATAACCGAAGAATTAATAGAAGAACAACTAAAAGAAGATAGAAAATTTGTTGATTCTCTTACAGAACCTTTATTTGAAGAGCAACCTTCTTATAATGAAAATGATATTTGGGAAATAATTTATAAATTCCCTGCTTAAAAACTATGGACTTTTTACGATTTAGACCACCCACTTATTTCCCCACCTGATTTGATGGTAAAAGTAGAAATACTGGATTATAGAATCTATGTTAATGGTTGTCCTAATCCAAAATTATTTACTGTAAAAAAGGAATCGTAAAATCGAATGTTTTAGAGGGTTTTGAATTGGATTTGGAAAATGTATTTTAAGTACAACAGACTTCCTAGTCTGTTTAAATAGTTTTATTTTTCATAACAAAATCAATTCTATACGATTGTGTATATTTGCAGTATAGCAATTTTTTAACCTCAAAATAAATCTAATAAATACACATTTCATGTCAGCACACACATTCAAAGCTAATAATCCAGCCTTAAAATCTTTTGTTGAAGTAAAAAAAGATTCTGATTTTCCAATTCAAAACCTGCCATTTGGTATTTTTTCTACTTCTTCTGATAGTACGCAAGATGCTCGTGTAGGCGTTCGTATTGGAGCTTTTGTAGTAGATTTGGCAGAACTTTCCGAACTCAATCTTCTCAATGATTTGGATTTTGACCACAGCGTTTTTTATGAAAATGTTCTTAATCCTTTTATAGAATTAGGTCAAACAAACTGGAGAGCTACACGAGAAAAAGTTTCAGAATTATTACAAATTGGTTCTGATTTAGAAAAGCAACTCAAAGACAAAAATGATAAAGTTCTTTTTCCTATTGAAGAAGTAACCATGCACATGCCTGTACAAGTAGGCGATTATACCGATTTTTATTCTAGTATCGAACATGCTACCAATGTTGGAAAAATGTTTCGTCCTGATGGTGATGCACTTCTTCCAAACTGGAAACATATTCCTGTTGGTTATCATGGTCGTGCTTCTTCGATTGTCGTTTCGGGAACAGATATTCACAGACCAAAAGGACAAATCAAGCCAAATGATGCCGATTCGCCTATTTTTTCGCCTTGTCGTTTGTTAGATTTTGAGTTAGAAATGGCTTTTATTGTTGGAAAATCTACTTCTTTGGGAGATTCAGTTTCTATTGAAGAGGCTGAAAATCATATTTTTGGAATGGTTGTCTTCAATGATTGGTCGGCTAGAGATATTCAAAAGTGGGAATATGTGCCATTAGGACCATTTTTAGGAAAAAGTTTTGCGTCTTCTATTTCGCCTTGGGTGGTTATGCTTGATGCCCTTGAGCCGTTTAGAGTGGCTAGTCCAGAGCAAGACCCAAAAGTTTTGGATTATTTAAAATATACCAAAAAACATAATTTTAATATCAATTTAGAAGTAGATTTGATTCCTCAAAATGAAGAAGCAACCACAATATCAAAGTCTAATTTCAAATATTTGTATTGGAATATGGCACAACAACTCACGCATCACACCGTAAACGGTTGTAATATCAATGTGGGCGATATGTGTGCTTCGGGTACGATTAGTGGAAAAGATGAAAATTCGTATGGCTCTATGTTAGAACTTTCTTGGGGAGGCAAAAAGACACTTACCTTAAAAAATGGCGAAGAGCGCAAATTTATTCAAGATAATGACACGATTGTTATGCGTGGTTTTTGTCAGAATGAAAATGTAAGAATTGGTTTTGGAGAAGTGAGTGGCAAAATTCTTCCTGCTAAATAAAGAGTTACTATTTCGACTTTATTGGTAAATCAAAAACGCATATTCATAAAAGAATATGCGTTTTTATTTTGAGTTACTCCCCTGTCAGTATTTTTATTTGAGAAATAATTTCTTGTTGATACGACCGACCAATCGGAATTTCTTGTTCGTCGATAATTAATTTTGTTCGTTCTATAACATCAATTTTGGAGACATTGACGGCATAAGAACGATGGACTCTCAAAAATTCTTTTTTATTGATAATTTCTAGCACATTTGTTAATGAATTTCGAATGATATATTTTCTGTTTTGTGTATGAATGGTAGTATAATTATTCTCAGCCGAAAGCCATTCTATTTTATGGATAGCTACTTTTATGAATTGATTTCTATACTTAACAAACAAACAATCATTAAACAAAACGCCTTCTTGTTCACTAATTTTTTCAAGATTATTTTTCGAATCAGCATGTAATTTAGAGTAATTGATGAGAGCGACTTCAATGGCTGCATACAAACTTTGTGCTTCAAAAGGCTTCATTATATATCCATACGGCATTGTTTGGGTAGCTACCGAAACGGTTTTGGGATCAGCATGAGAAGTCAGAAAAATAAAAGGAATAGGCAGTTTTTCATCTCTGATAAATTGTGCTACTTCTGCCCCCGTACTTTGTTTGGCTAACCTAAAATCTAATAGCACTAAATCAGGATTATTTTTTTTGATAGCGTGAATAGCTGCATCGGCATCTCTAACATTTTCGATGACATCATAGCCCAATTCTTCCAAAATTTCTTCTAAATCTTGTGCAATAATTAGCTCATCTTCTACGGTCAGAATTCTTATTTTTTGCATATAAAAGTAAAGCTAGATTTATGAAGGAATAATCAATTCAAAACAAACGCCTTGTTCCTCAAAATGTTCTTTTTGAGTAGCATTGAGTTGTTCTACCAAAGATGCTACAAGCTGCGTTCCCATTGATTTTTTCTTTTTTGTGGGTGTATCTGATTTTATTGTATTATTTTGAGTTTCTTTTTGCATTCCTATTCCATTATCTTGGTAAATAATCGAATACTGATTTTCTTTTTTTTGTAAAGAAATGCTGATTATATTTACACTTTTATTTTCAGAAACAGGAAACGCATATTTTAAAGAATTGGTAATCCATTCGTTCAAGATAAGTCCTAACGGAATCGCTTTATCTACATTTATTCTTACTTTCGGAATTGTAATAATTGCTTGTATTTGATTTTCTTTTTGATACAATCTAAACAAAAATTGTTGTAATTCTATGATATATTCATCTAATTCTACTTCGGTAAGCAAGTCGGTTTGATAGAGTTTTTCGTGAATAAGTGTCATGGTTCTGATTCTACTCTGTACGTCTTGAATGGCGTGTTTGGCTGTAGGTTCTTCTAACCTTCTAGCCTGAATGCTCAACAAACTTCCTATAATTTGAAGGTTATTTTTTACTCTATGGTGCAATTCAGAAAGTAGCGTTTGAATAGCATTATTTTTAGTTTCTAAAAGTAATTTTTTCTTTTGATTTTGATAAAACAAAATAGCTAAACCACTAAGAAGCAGAACAATTAAACCAATAAAAAGCATCAAAATTCGGTTAAATTGTTTTTCTTTTCTGATTTCAATTTCTTTTTGTTGGTTGTCTTTTTCTAAAATTTGATTTTCGAATTCTTTTTCTTGACTATCAAATTTAGCTGCCATTTTGGCAAGTTCGTTTTTATTTTCTTCTGTAAACAAACTATCTCTAATGGTTTGATATTCTTTTTGATGAAAAAAGGCTTTTTCAAAATTGCTTTGCGCTGCATAAATATCGGCTAAGGTTTTGTGTGCTGTCTGCAAACGCTCCGAATTTTGAAGTTCTTTTATACTTTTATATCCTTCTTGGGCATAGTTTAGGGCTTCTGTAAGTTGATTTTTTTCTAAATAAAGATTAGCCAAGTTGATTGTTGTTCCTGCAACTCCACTTTTTGAGTTGGCTTGAATGAATATTTTTCTTGCTTTTTGATAATTGATTAAAGCCGAATCAAATTGATTTTGTTGTTTATAAACAGAGGCTATTCCGTTATAAATTCCTGCTATATTATTTTTATTGGTATCAAAATCGTTTTCTAAAATCTGTAAGGCTTCTCTAAATGCAGACAGAGCTTCCTCAAATTGGTCTGTATCTTTATAAATTATTCCAATATTATTAAGAGCAAGTGCCACAAACTTCATTTGTTTTTGAGCTTTCAATATCGTTTTTGCTTCTTGATAATAACCTAATGCTTTTTCAAAATCGCCTATTCGCTTATAGACAATTCCAAGATTAGCATAATTTTTAGCAATTTCTAAGGAGTCATTCAGAAGTTGATTGAGCTTCAAAGACTCTACATATACCTCAACAGCTTTTTCGTATTTTGCTTGATTTTGATAATTCAATCCCCAGTTTGCCAACGTAACGGCTTGTGCTTTTGTGTCTTTGAGTTCTTTAAAAAGTGCTATTGATTTTTGATACCCTGTATCAGCAGCAAAATAATTATCCAGCATCATATAGGCTAAGGCTTCATTATAAATTGCCTTTGCAAACCCTACTTTATCATCAATTTTTTGAGCTATTGATTTAGCTTCTTCTGCATAAAACAGAGCTGAGTCTGCATTTTTCATTGAAAGCCTTTGAGCATTTCGTAACAATGTTCGTACTTGAGTGGTGTCTTGTTTTTCTTGTCCGAACACCAAAAAAGGCAAGGATAAAAATAAATGCAAAAAGACACCAGTGATAAGCCTAGATAAAAATAGATTGTGTTTCATAGCCAAAATTTAAGCAATTATTTATCAAAAAAATAATTCTTGCCGTTCACATACAAAAATTTACCATTCAGATACATTAAAGTCAGAGAAAAGCTAATAAACTATATTTTTAAATCGTAAAACAAAAAATATTACTACAAACAGACATCAAAAGCACAAAGTTTACTCACTTACTTTGTTTTAAATAAACCAAAAAGTACAATTATGAAAAACTATTTTATCAAACTATATACATTATTATTTTTACTTTTTTGGATTTCCTATTCTATAAAAGCAGCTACTTATACAGTTACTAATCTCAATGATGGGGGTGCAGGTTCGCTCCGTCAAGCTATTGCAGATGCCAATGGAAATGCTGCCAATGCCCCTCATACGATTGATATGACAGGAATTACAGGAGTGATTAACCTTAACTCTCAAATCGACATCAGTACTGGTATGACAATTTTGGGTTCTGGACGAGATAATTTGCGTGTCAGACGTAGTACAGAGACAGGAATTATATTTGATATCATAATAGCTCAAGCAGTTTCTGTAAATTTTAAGCACCTAACAATGAGCCATGCTACTACCTCAGTACATTTAGACATTTCTCCTACTGTTGTAAATTCTCCTTCTGTTTTGATTGATGATTGTATAGTAGAAGAAAATGGTGGTAATACAGCTGCTATATATTGGAACTTATATTGGAACTTAGGAACGCTCAATGCTAGCTCTTTAGTTATTACCAATTCTATACTTCGTAATAACAGGAATACATATCAACTTGGGGGTGCATTGTATATGAGAACACGTAATAATTCAAATTTTTCTTATCGTATTGAAAATTGTATCATAGAAAGAAACGAAGATCGATTTTTCGGAGGTGCTTTTTATATTTTCTGTAAAAAAGGAGTAATAAACAACTGTGTATTTAAGTATAATAAAGTACAAGGTCCTTCAAGTGGTCCTGCAAGAGGAGGAGCAATACGGATGACTGGTGATGGCATACATACCATAAATAACTCTACATTTACTCAAAATAGTACTACTAACGTTGGAATAGGAACAATTGCTATTTCTTCAGGCGTTGATTTAACTTTAAATCATTGTACCATATATGATAATACAGCAGGCAAGGGAGGAGCAATCATAAATCAAACTACTGTTCCTGTAAAAATTAATCATTGTATTATTTTAGGAAATACGGCTACTGCTGATGACTCAGAAAATTTATTTGGTGCTTTCAGTTCTGACAACGGACACAATGTACTAGGAATAACAACAGGAGGCACTCTCACAGGAACAACAACAGGAAATGTAACCAATGCCATACCTACTGACGTAATCAATACGACACTACAAACCATAGGAGGAAATCCATTAGAAGTTTTTACTCTAACGCCTACTAGCGTAGCAAAAGATTTGTGCGTTGATGCTATTTTATCTACCGACCAGTTGGGTGTCGCTAGAGATAATCGACCTGACGCAGGAGCATATGAGAGTCCAAATCCCGAAATAAATCTACAAGGAAACAGCAATGATATTGTAAGTGGAACGACTTCTACAAGCCTTACCAATGATACTGATTTTGGGGCAATTTTAGAATGTGGTACAAATACTATTTCTAAGACTTATACCATTCAAAATACAGGAACAGCCGATTTAACAGTAAATACTATTACGATTACAGGAGTAGATGCAACCGATTTTACATTGAGTGGATTACCTACTTTCCCCTCAACGATTGCAGCAGGTGCAAACCAAACTTTTACAGTTACTTTCGATCCTTCTGCAACTGGAAACAGAACGGCAACCATAACTATAGCTAACAATGATTCTAATGAAAATCCTTATACGTTTGCTATCAATGGAAATGGAACGGCTGACAATATAGACCCACTAATTCCTACTTTGACAAATGTAACGGCTCAATGTTCGGTCGCTTCTATTCCTGCACCCACCACAACTGATAATTGTAGTGGTACAATCACAGGA
>PFKD01000437.1 GCA_002784125.1 Flexibacter sp. CG_4_10_14_3_um_filter_32_15 | reverse complement strand
GAAATGGGAAATTACATGAATAAGAACTAGGTTAGAGAATTGAAATGAGAAGAAAATTAAATTTATTTCATAATCTCTTTAATTAAAAGCATTTTAATTCTTGTTTTTTGATATAAAATGACTAATTTTGCAGTTCGTTTTTTAGATACTTGTAGTTTTCTACATTCTAAAAAATAAAATTTTAAATTAAATTTATAGGGCAAGTGGCGCAATCCTCTTGCATTAAACTGTTTATACAATGAAAAAAGAAATTCACCCAGATTATCGTGAAGTAGTCTTTTTAGATACTTCAAGTGATTATAAATTTTTGACTCGTTCTACTGTCCTAACAAAAGATACTATTACTTGGGAAGACGGAAAAGAATATCCATTAGTAAAAGTAGAGGTTAGTTCTGCTTCTCACCCGTTCTATACAGGTGGAAAAGGAAACTTCGGACGTACTACTGGACGTGTTGAGCGTTTCAACCGTCGTTATAAGCGTACTGATAAAAATGCAGAAGAAACAAAAGAAGAAACTACTGAAAAGTAACCTCTTTGTTTTTAAATATCAAAAAAGCCTTCAAAATCTTAGAATTTTGAAGGTTTTTTTGTTCGAATATAAATTTAAAATTGTATTATTTCTAAAATAATTGTACTATTTTAAGTAGATTTTGCTTAAATGTTAAATCTTTAAATAAAATCTATCTCTATTTACTGTATAGAGTGTTTTTATAAAAATGTATAAAAAAACATAGATTATGTTTTTTTGCAAAATATTTTTTAGTATTGCAAATCAATTTACGACTGATACGTTTTTTTATGTTATTTTATCAATCATTTAATTTTTAATACAATGAAAAAATCAATGAATTTTCATGCGCCTATGTGGCTGTTGGTGCTTGGTTTGGCTTTTGGGCTTTGGGGGTGTAACCACATCAACAGTGATGATACTGATGAAGTTTATGGCTATCGACCTTCTCCTTTTCATATCACAGCAGTAAATAGACAATTTCAAAACATATTGACTAGTAAAGAGAGTCCGTATGACTTAGATTATGTTCATATTATTATGCACGACGGTAAAAGAGTAGACGATTTGAAATACTCACATGGTACTGATATAACTAGTACTGACTTACCTTTTCATCCTGCTTATAGGGGGTATGTTTTTGAATCTGACTTTTTAGGTACTATTATCAATTATAAAATAAGTAATACCCCTTATGATAGTAAGCCTTTTATCTCTATTGGTCTCCAGAAGAAGTAGATACATTAGTTTGGAAAGGAGAAACAAGAACTTTATACTGTAATGGAGATTCCTGTTATATTGCAGAAGGTTCTCCTTATATGATAAAGAAAGGAAATAATTAATTTAAATAAAACACTAAAATATAGACTAAGAAAACAATGAGAAAAATATCATTTATGGTTCTGACAATGCTTCTATTGTCTTTTACTTCTTTTGCCCAAGACAAAGAATATTTTGATGAGCATTGTGGAACTACTGAGCTAACAGATGAACAAATAGAACAACTACCTTGGTATAATAACAATGAATTGGTTCTAAACTATTTGGATAGTTTGGAAGGGAATAGCAACATGAAAGTAGAACGTGTTTTTAATGGGTATAAGGTGCTGTGCAGGCTTGGGTATATCGCAGAAATGACGGTACAGGAGTAATTCCTGAAGAGTTTGAAATTATGCAATTACTCAATACTGCTAATGAAATATTAAAGGCAAATAATGTAAACATCCAGTTCTATTTGGTGTGTAGTGTGATATGTAGAGTAAAAAATAATTCTATCACTCGTACACAAAAAGCCATAATGTATTTCAGTTTGGACAATGATAGTCCTATAAACAATGGATACAGAATTATTTATAACAATAACGATATTGATGAATATGAAAATGATAATCATTTTATGGTTGCAAATGAAGTTGATATTTCTCGTTTCCCTCGTCGTCATCATACTTTTCATAGAGATTCTGGTAGTTGGGGGAGTCCAGAAGCGTGTGATGAAGATTGGATAAAATTCAATTTAAACACTACTAGAAATGTTATCGCAGTTACTCGTCCTGCTCCTGTAGCTGCAAATCTACAAGCTAATACTACTTTAGAACTCTATAGGCAAATAGCCAACCCAGATGGAACAATAGGTAATGGATTTACTAGAAATGAAATTAGTATTTATCCCAATCCTGTAAGCAATCAACTTACCATAAAACTACCAAGTGTTTACAATCAAAATCCTACACAAGTAGAATTGTATAACAGTATTGGTCAGTTAGTTTTATCTAAAACATACACAGAAACAACTATTGAGTTTTCAGTTTCTTCTTTCCCAAAAGGATTATATGTTTTGAAAATTCAAAACGGAGAAGAAATGAAAACCGAAAAGATCATTATAGAGTAGTAAAAACGATATGATAATAAAAAGCCTATTTCACAAAGAAATAGGCTTTTTTATTTACTTATTTCTTTTTATAGGTAATTGTAGTTAGTAAGCTACTTGAAGCGTCAGTTAGTTTCAATATTTCTGGACAAACATCTAAATAATAATTTCTATCAACATTTCCATTTGCGTCTATCCAAACTGAAGTAAACTTGCCTAGTGTAGTATCAGTAGCAGCACTAATTCTGTATGACCACGCACCAGTTGCTTGTCCATTTTCAAGTTCTTCAACATTTTCGCCTAAGCTAAAGAGTAAAGACATTGTTTTTCCTTCTGTTTGAGGAGTAATTACTATTTCGCCTGCTCGTCCTTCACTACGAGATTCTACCCACTCCCACGTACTTTCAGAAAGGATTGTGTTTACATCTGCTATTTTATCGACAGAGGTTTCACAGTTGATTGCAGGTTCTACATTATCGTCTTTATCTTTACAAGATATAATAGAAAAACAGCTAAAGAGTAGTACCAAAAAAGAGAGAGAGTAATTTATTGATTTGTTCATTTTTGTTTTAAAATTTTGGGGACTGAGAATAAGGGAATAAAAAATAAAATGAGGGGTAACTATAAATCTAATTTATAGCTATTATTTGTCAAAAATTATGCTACAAAAAAACACCTAACTACAAAGTAGATTAGGTGTTTTTTAATTTATTTACAAAGATAGTATTAAATAAATAATTTTAATTATTTATAATTTGTATTATCTTGATTTATTCTTTGATAAATTTCATTGTTTCTACTTCACGACCGTTATTAATGCTCAAGATATACATTCCTTTAGGAAGTTTTGATACATTGATAGTAGTTTCTTGAGAAGTAAGTGTAGTTTTAACAACTTGTGCGCCTGTTACACTATAAATAACAACTTCAGAATCTACGCTAAAGTAACCTAAACGAACATTCAATGTTTGGCTTGCAGGATTAGGGAAAGCTACAAAAGCAACATCACCATCTTTGTTTCCATCAACTCTAGCATCTTGTGGTCTGTCATTGTGATAAGCCATAGGAGCAGGGTTAATGATATTTGCAGAACCAATTACTACTGTATAATCTTCAACTTCGCCGTAGGAGAATGTTTCACAAGGAGTTGCATTTGCATTATATTTCATTGTTACACGCATACGAGTAGCACCATTTGCAGCAGAAGAAGGAATGGTGAATGAGCCACTTACAGAAGTACTTGTTGTTTTAGAACGAGTATAAACTTTTTCTCCAGCATCATTAAAGTCGCCATCTTGGTTATAATCTATCCAAACATTATATGCTTCGTTGTAAGTACGACCCGACCACGCTGGAGTGATTGTGATTGTATAAGTGGTTCCTTTTGTAAATGTTGTAGAAAGGTTTGTAAAATCACCATATCCACCATTAGCACCAGAATTGTTATTAATAGAACCAACTTGTACTCTCTGAATCCACTCATCTGCAACGCTATTTCCTTTAGAATTACAATAAGAAAGAACTGGAGCAGCCGAAGTAGTTACGAATCTACTTGCAGAATAGGCACTACTTACCGAACAGTTTGCACGAACTTGGAACTCATATTGAGTAGAAGGACTTGCGCCAGTAATATTAAGCGAAGTAGAAGTAGAGTTAAGAACAGTCCAAGTACTTCCGTTTGAACGAACACGAACATCATAAGAGTTTGCACCTGAAACAGAAGACCAAGAGGCTGTAAATGAAGAACTTGTTACGGAAGAAGAAGTCAATCCAGAAGGAACACCACAAGAAGGAGTAGATGCCGTAGTAATATTTACAGTATAATCTTCAACTTCACCATAAGAGAATGTTTCACAAGCCGTTTGTGCGCCATTGTATTTCATAGAAACACGCATACGTTTAGCACCTGTTGGAGCATTTGAAGGAATAGCAAGAGTTCCATTTACGACTGTACTACTCAAAGAACCTGCATCGTAAACCAATTCGCCAGCATCGTTAAAATCACCGTCATTATTAAAATCAATCCATATTTTCCAGTATTCGTTATATGTACTGCCAGAAAAACCTGGAGTAAGTGTGATTGCATTAGAGCTTCCTTGAGTAAGTGTTACAGAAGATGAAGTAAAATCTACATATCCACCGTTATTACCACTTGTTTTGTTTAAAGTACCAACTTTCACACCTGCAATCCACTCATAACTAGCGTCGTTTCCTTTAGATGCACAGTAAGAAGGCGTTGATGGTGGAGGCGTTGTTGTACCACCAGAAACTAAAGTTGAGCGAAATCCACCAGATGCAAGTACAGCACGCATACGATTTTTCTGACCTGTTGTGAACATATACATACAAGCATCGTTGGTATAATCCATATAGTTCATAAACATATCACTTGTAAAACCACCGTTGTTATTACACGATTTTGAAGGATATGAAGGGCAACCACCATTTGAAGCTGCTGCAATAGGCGTATCAGTTACAAAGTCATCAGCACCACAAGCACCGTCTCCCCAAATGTGGCGAAGATTAAGCCAGTGTCCTACTTCGTGAGTTGTGGTACGGCCTTTATTAAAAGGAGCATTTACATTTCCAGTAGAACCAAAACCAGTAGTAAGTATAACCACACCGTCCGTATTTGCAGCACCACTACCTGGAAATTGAGCATAACCCAAAATTCCACCACTTATATTACATACCCATATGTTCAAGTACTTTTGAGTATCCCAAGCATTTTTTCCACCTCTTGAATCAAATTTCATATCATCGTTAGTAGAAAAAGCTGTTTTGTTTGTTTGAGTACGAGTAATACCAGTTGTAGGATTACCGTTAGGGTCTGTTGTTGCTAAAACAAACTGTATTTCTGAGTCAGCTACTGAACCAGCAAATTCAGCTGGTGTAAGTGTATAATCAGGATTTGTTCTTCTAAAATCGGCATTCAATACATCGATTTGAGATTGAATTTGTGCTTGACTTACATTTTGAGCTGAAGTATTATAAATTACGTGAACTACAACGGGGATTGTATAAACTGTAGCTTCTGTACGTTGATGGTTTAAATTTTGAATATAGTTTTGTGTAAATGCCTCTACTTTATCCATATTTTCTTTTGCCTCTGGATTGATAGAAAGCAAACGCTCTAAGTTGTGGTCTGTTGTACAAGTACGATCGTCTTTATGATTATGAGAATCTTGAGCGAATGAGGTTGAACTTACAAGCATTCCTATGCCGAGTCCAAAACTAAAAAGTGTGCGTTTGATTGTTTTTGTAAAAGTCATGTTATTCTATAAAAATGTTAAAGGGGAAATGAATTGAGTTAAATCTTTTATTAAACCTTACTCTTGAAAGGTGTTGCAAACATACGACGCATTTTTAAAAAAACAAAATTCTACTAAATCATTTTTTAACAGCATAAAACAAACAAAAAAATACAAAAACCAAATATTTAAGAGAAAAATACACCATTAAGCAAAATAATATTCTGTTTTAAGATAAAATAAAGACACCATTCCAAATAATATTTTATATTGCGTAATATCAATTTAAACAAAAATAATTTCTTTTTTCTCAAAAAAAACCAAATATTAATTTTTTTAGCTTAAAAACTTTACTAAAATACTCATATTTAGTCATAAAATCACTCATAAATGCAACAAAGTTGCAAATAAAAACAACTAAAAACGTAACCTTTTTTTAATTAATCTCGTAAAGCGACTTTGGGTGCAGTCAAAAAAAAGCATTTTTAATTTCTTGGTTTTTAGCTCATTGAGCTTCTAATTAGTTCTAATTATAGGTACACAAAAAACGAATACACTCTAATTTTTCTGTTAAGATTTCATTCTATCAAGCTCCTCTATTTTCAAAAATTACAATAAAGAAATAATCCTTCGTTATCAGAATTGATTTGTTATTTCTTCCATCTTCTGATTGCTGTGTTTTATGAAAATTTCTACCTCTATTATTTTTTCTATACTTTTCATTTCTTCCTCTTATTTTTTACAAGCTCAAACAACTTCTGATTCTTTAAAAAATCATTCTAGTTTAGAAAACAAAGTCTATGAGAATCATATTTCGTATCAAAAAACGGTTTGGCGTAGAATTTCATTGAAGGAAAAACAAAACCGTCCTTTCTTTGCAACAGACAATGAAATTACAAAACATATTATCGATGCTGTAAAACGTGGCGTAATTACACCTTATAAAAATGATTCTCTTCAAACTCGTATGAGTCAAGAAGATTTTTTGGTAAATATTGAACTTCCTAGTGAGGCACCAGTCATTTGTTATTATGAGGGTTTTGAGGATGATAATCAAGAAGGTTTTGGAGATTGGGGTGCAGATAACTGGGGAGGAAATCTAGCAGGAGAAACAGAATACCTAAACGAATATCTCCCAAAACAAATGTATATACTAGAAACTAAGACCAATGTGTTTTTTGATAAAACACGCAGCCGAATGATACACGACATTCAAACCATTAGTATTATTCTTCCTGCTGAGATGAATCCAGCAACAGGACTTGAAAGACCGATTGCTACATTTTCGTACAAAGAACTCATTCAAAATCTTTTTAGAGATAATTCTTCAGCTGTTTATTACAACGAAAAAAATAATCAAGCACATCTAAACTTAGAAGAAGCCTTTGAGCTAATGCTCACAAATGGAAGACTTATAAAATACAGCAATGCAAAAGATAATCACATTATAGATATTTATGAAGGTTATAATCAATCACTTTTGGCTTCTCAAAATTATCAAGCCAATATGGTAGAATATGAGAGTAATTTGTGGGAAAATTGAAAAATAATTTTACTTTATTTGAAATTTTCAAAAATTCGATGCAATAAAACAAAGAACTTCCGTTATAAGGGTGTGATTACAAATTACTTCATTTATTTGTTTTGATGCAATTAAAACGATGTTTTAGTAATTACATTCACTAAAAATCACTTCTTAAAAAAACATATCTAATCTTTCGCAATCATGAAAAAATCAACAAAAGCTATTTTGTGGGCTGGGCTTTCTGTGTCTTTATTTTCTTCTCTTTTCACAACTTCATTTTCGAATGCTCAGGAATATGGAGCTTATGCAAATGACGGCTACAATCACAATTCGGTTCGTCCTGTTCACGAATCTCATATTATGTATCAAAAAAGTGTTTGGCATAGAGTTTCGTTAAAACAAAAACAAAACCGTCCATTTTTTGCAGCAGGAAATGAAATTACAGGACTTATTATTGATGCCGTAAAACTTGGAATTGTACGTCCCTATCAAAATGATTCGCTTCAAACACGTATGAGTCAAGAAGATTTTTTGAGTAATATTCAAATTCCTAGTGAAGATGTGCAATATTCAGGGGTAGAAGAGGATATTTTCATTCAAGAAAATAATGCCGTGTGGGATAATGATGATGTTTGGGGAACGGAACAAGAAGAAACTGGAGTAGTAGCGCAAGAATTTTATGCAAATCAACTCTATACATTAGAAATCAAAACGAATGTATTTTTTGATAAAAATCGTAGTAGAATGATTAATGATATTCAAACTATCAGTATTATTCTTCCTGCCGAAATGAATCCAGCAACAGGACTTGAAAAAACGATTGCGACATTCTCTTACAAAGAGCTTGTACAGAATCTTTTCAGAGATAATTCTTCGGCTATTTATTACAATGAAAGAAACAATCAAGCACACCGAAACTTAGAAGAAGCCTTTGATTTGATGCTTGCAAACGGAACGCTTATAAAATATGCCAACGGACAAGACGAGCATATTATGGATATATACGACGGCCAGCGAGAGGCACTTTTGGCTTCTCAAAATTATCAAGCCAATATGGTAGAATATGAGAGTAATTTGTGGGAAAATTAAATTATAACGACGCTTGCTAAGGTCAGATTACTGACCATTAGCAACGTCTTACACATAAATAAAAAAAATCGGCTCTTTGACAATTTTTGCCTTTACGCTTAACCGCTATAAAATATCTTGTATTTTAAATTGGTCTGTACTGAAAGTCTGACCAGTTTAAAATCAGCATTTAAAGCTCTGAAAAAGGCTTATTTTGTCTAAGTCAGACCTTTGGTACAGACTTAAACAAAATACAAAATAGGTTTAGTTTGCGCTAAAAATTAGAGAAGGGCAAAAATTGTCAGAGAACATAAAAATCTCCCTTAGCAATCCTTCGGTAATCCGAAGCCTGACAATGGGAAAATAACGAACAACCAATTATGAAAAAGCTATTTTTTAATATTTTTATTCTATTACTTGTGCTGGTTACAAGTAATTTTTGTTTGGCTCAAAACGCATTACGCCCAAATGAAAATAATATAGAAACAACAAAAACAGAAAAAATCATTCAAGATGAAATAAATCCGTTTTCATTGCGTCCCATTCCAAAATCACATATTGCTTTCCAAAAATCAATTTGGTTGCAAGTTTCTTTTAAACAGAAATCTAATTTACCTCTTTGGTATGCAGGTCATGAGCTTTCTAAATTTTTGATAGAAAATGCTTTAGAGGGAAATATTACAGCTTATACAGATGATAAATTAGAAACTATTTTATCAAAAAATGAGCTTTTGGAGAGTTTGAAAGCAGAAGAAAATTTTGATAGCAATTCAGAAAATGAATTGGAGGAAGAAAAAACTGAATTTGCCTTTAATTCTGATAATTCTACCAATTATAATCAAAATGATTCTACACAAAAACTAATAGACTTTTCAGAGCTTTCTATTTTAGAAATAAAGGAAGATTATATTTTGGATATTCAACATTCAAGAATGGTTCATGATGTGATTGCTTTTACGCTCATTTTGCCACAAAATTCAACTAGATTTACCAAAAAAGTAGTTTCATTTTCGTATAAAGAAATTATTGAAAAATTATACCGTCCACTCAAAGAAGATTATGTAGTCATTGAAACAACAAAAAGCAATGGACATATTCCAAATTTAGAAACGCTAATTGATAGCCGTTTCTTTCACGGTTATATTGTCAAATATGATAATTTTAAAGACGAGTATTTTGAAGACCAATATGATACAAAGAAAGAATCTTTTATAAAATGCATGCAGTACCACGAAAAACTGATTGAATTTGAAGGCTGTTTGTGGACGTATTAAAAATAGTAAGTTTGACTTTACTATTTTATCTCCATCAAGCTACTGCTTGTGTCACTAAATCAGTAAGGTA
>PFKD01000211.1 GCA_002784125.1 Flexibacter sp. CG_4_10_14_3_um_filter_32_15 | reverse complement strand
TAGCTACGCTGACTTTTAGTTCTCTGTGTTCCTCTGTGAACTCTGTGTTTTAAAAAAAGTAGGGTAGAGTACTGTAATTATCATATTGATTATAAAAATCACTCGCTAATTATGTCTTACTACTTATCTCATAATTTGATAGAAGACTTTTTTTTAATTAGATTAGGGTATAAAATAATTCCACTCTAACTCTTACTAAAATCTTATGAAAAATCGTCGCTTATCCAAGCCCATCGAAAAAATGCAACCTCATTATGATGTCGTTGTGATTGGTTCTGGCTATGGAGGTTCAATTAGTGCCTCTCGTCTTTCTCGTGCAGGAAAAAAAGTGTGTCTATTAGAAAGAGGAAAAGAATATCTCACAGGAGAATTTCCAGATACAGAAACCGAAGCTGCTACACATATGCAGTTCAATCTAAAAAATAAAAGAATAGGCTCACAGTCTTCGCTTTATGATTTTTGGGTAGATGATGATATAAATGTCTTTAAAGGTTGTGGATTGGGAGGAACTTCGCTTGTAAATGCAAACGTTTCTATTCGTCCAGAAAAATGGGTTTTGAAGGATAATTCTTTTCCAAAAATATTACAAGATGAATCTGAAAATGGCACAAGCGACCTAGAAGAAGGTTATCGTTTGGCGTATCAAATGCTAAAACCGAATCCTTATCCAGAAAATTTTCCCAAACTAGACAAACTAGAAGCACACCGAAAGTCTGCAAAGGCAATGAACCAGCCTTTTTATAAGACAGATATTAATGTCAATTTTGATGTTGATGGAAAAAATCATGTAGGAGTACAACAAAAACCGTGTAATCTTTGTGGCGATTGTGTTTCAGGCTGTAATGTAGGCGCAAAAAACACAACCATGATGAATTATTTGCCTGATGCAGTCAATTTTGGTGCAGATATTTTTGTCGAATGTTCGGTTTCGCATTTAGAAAAAAGTGATGATAAATGGATTATTCATTTTGAGCTTTTGGGAGCGCAACGCCATAAATTTGATGCTCCAGAAATGTACGTAACGGCAGATAATGTAGTTTTGTCGGCAGGAACTTTGGGTTCTACTGAAATTATGCTTCGTACAAAAGAAAAAGGGTTGAAGGTTTCTAATAAATTAGGTTTTCATTTTTCTGGAAATGGCGATGTTTTGGGTTTTGGTTATAATACCGAAGAAAAAATAAATGGAATTGGAAGAGGGCTGCATTTGGACAAAGAAAATCCTGTTGGTCCTTGTATCACTTCTGTAATCGATATAAGGAAAACGGAAAATCTAGAGGACGGAATGATTTTGGAAGAAGGTGCTGCGCCTTCGCCAATGGCAAAATTTTTTCCTGGCTTTATGGCTACAATGGCAACTTTAGCAGGAAAAGACGAAAGCAAAGACGGTTTTGTAAGTGAAATAAAAGAGAAAAAACGAGAAATAGAAAGCGCAATTCGTGGACCTTATAAAGGAGCAACTCAAAATACACAAACCTATTTGATAATGACGCACGACAAAAGTGCAGGTCATTTGAGTTTGAAAGACAATCGATTACAGATTAATTGGAAAGGTGTCGGACACGAAGAAATATTCAAAAAAGCCAGTAATCATATCAGAGAAGCTACAAAAGCACTCAAAGGAACAAGCGTTCCAAATCCAACTTGGACAAAATTATTTAATCAAGACCTCGTAACCGTTCATCCGTTGGGAGGTTGTATTATGGGCGAAAATTCAAATCAAGGCGTTGTAAATCATAAAGGACAAGTTTTTACAGCTCCAAATAAAGAAAATGAAGAAGCCGTTTATGAAAATCTTTACATTGCTGATGGTTCGATTGTGCCTCGTTCGTTGGGCGCAAATCCACTTTTGACTATTTCGGCACTTTCTGAGCGAATTTGTAAGATTATGGCAAGAGATAAAGGTTGGGAAATTGATTATAATTTACCTTCCAAACCTTCAGAAAATAGCACAAAAGAAAATGAAAAAAGACCTTTAGGAATTCAGTTTACTGAAACGATGAAAGGATTTATTTCTACTAAAAAGGCAGACGAAAAAGCATGTGAAACATCAGAAGAATTCCAAAAAGCCTACAAAGAAGGAAAATCAGATAATCATCCTTTCAAAATTACTTTGACGGTTCTTTGTGAAAATTTGGAAGAAATGCTAGAAGATAACGAGCATCTATCACAAATGGTCGGAACGGTAGAAGCTCCTTCGCTTTCAACTGACCCACTTTTGATTAGTGAAGGAACGTTTCAGCTTTTTGTAGAATATGAAGACGAAATGGAAACCAAACGAATGGTTTATAAAGCAAAATTATTCAATCCAAAAGGAGAAAGTTATCATTTTGAAGGCTACAAAACCATACGAGGCGATAAAGGTTTTGATATGTGGAGCGACACAACGACACTTTATTCGACAGTTTTTGCTGATAATAATGGAGAAAAAGGCGAACTAAAAGCACAGGGAATTATTCATGTTCATTTGACTGATTTTGTCAAACAAATGACTACCATGAAAGCTCTTCATGCCGATACAGCTACCGAAAAACTAAAAGCTCTGTATAGTTTTGGGAAGTATTTTGCAGGAAATCTGTATGATACCTATGGAGGAATTTTGGCTAAAGCTTCTGTCTTTAATCCGACTGCGCCACCACGAAAAAAACGTCCTTTGCGTGCGCCAGAACCACAAATTTACCCAGTCAAGACTTCTGACGGTGTCAATCTTCTTCTCACTCGTTATGATGGAAGAGATAGAGAAGACTTGGAAGATGGCATAAATAAAGGCTCGGTTATGTTGGCTCATGGTTTTAGTGTTTCGGGGCTTATTTTTGAAATTGATACGCCTGATACAAATTTGGTAGAATACCTTTGCGCTCATGGCTATGATGTTTGGGTGATGGAATATCGCACAAGTATTGCGCTGCCGTCTGCAAAAGACCAATGTACGGCTGATGATATTGCTATGAAAGATTTTCCTGCGTGTGTGGATAAAATTTTGAAAATTACAGGCGAAAAAGATATTCAATTATTTACACATTGTGTCGGTGCAATTACTGGCGTTATGGCGATGCTTGGAGGATTGAAAGGTGTTCGTTCGATGGTTTGTTTTCAAGTTGCTGCCGATATTATTGGAGGCGAACAAATCAAACTCAAAGCTGCTGCACATGTTCCGACACTTCTCAAAAAATTTGGAATCGAAACGATGAGTGCCTACACAGATGTAAATGCAGGTTGGTTGGATAAAGCCTTGAATACAGCCGTAAAAGCCTATTCTGCTGTTTTAGGTTCGGATACCAACGACCCAATCGCCAACCGAGTTACGTTTATGTTTTCTACGCTTTACGAAAAAGAAAATATTGATGAAAAAACATTTGATTCTTTCCATGAGATGT
Organism: Flexibacter sp. CG_4_10_14_3_um_filter_32_15; assembly: GCA_002784125.1. Taxonomy (GTDB): domain Bacteria; phylum Bacteroidota; class Bacteroidia; order Cytophagales; family Bernardetiaceae; genus Bernardetia. Next base: position 6,250 of record PFKD01000211.1, on the reverse strand, counting down.
TTGGCGTAACCAATCTGACTACTTACGAACAGCTTACGCTTATGTCAAGAGAAAAAGAATTACGTAATGCTGAGGGAGAAGACGTTTATTTACCTCACGCAAAAGACCGTTTGAATATTCCGATGTGTTTTGTTCATGGAGAAAAAAATGAGGTTTTTGTTCCAGAAGCAACAGAAAGAACCTACAACCGTCTGAAAGCTCTCAATCCAGAACAGCATTACGAACGCCACGTAATAGAAGGTTACGGACACCAAGATTGTGTAATCGGAAAAAATGCCGATAGAGATGTTTGGCATCATGTAGTCGCATTTTTGGATAAGAATAATTGATTTTTTTTAGATAAATAACAAATCACATAAAAAAACTCAAACTGTTTGGTTTGAGTTTTTTTGTTTTATAAGAAATAATTGTGATTCCTGTTAAATTAGTCCATATTTCTTGAGAAGTTTTGGAGCGATTGTTTGAGCATTTTGTAATAAATCTAACATTTTTATAAAATCTTGTTGATTTAGTTTTCCTAAAATTAGTTTGGGTTCAGTCAATAATTATTCTTTTATAAAAGGATATTCATATTCATGAATTTGAGAACAATCTAAAAAGCTATCATGGTCTAAAAAATCATTACTTTTTGCCGAAATAGGAAGCTGCAACATTTTTAAATGAGGTGTTTTGATTACATTTTGATTGGGTAATGTATTTATAAAAACAGCCCCCAAAATAGATTGATTAGGCTCGTCAGATTCATTTTCTGTAATCCCAACAATCACAAAACGTTTTGATTTTGGAGGAGTTGTATTTTCTACAAAGCATTTCACTACAACACTTCTTTCTAAAGTTCGGTTTATAAATCCTTCTTTGTAATTTTCATCAAAAAAATCAGATAAATCTGCCATTATACATTTACTTTTGAAGTGGAGAAATAAATAGTCTGATTTTCTAAGTGTGATTCAATATAAAGGAGTATTTCTTGACTTGCTTTTCCTGCTTTTGCAATTTCTTTTATATTCATTCTGTTATCAAAATCGGCTAATTTCCACGCTTTATCTTTTGACTTTTCAGCCAACTCTTCAAAACTAAGGCTATTATTTTCTTCAAAAGAACTATCCAAACATTCTATATCTGACTTTGAAAGCTCATCTAAATCTGCTTTTTGAATTGCTTTTGCTTGATAATAACCACACAAGAAAAATGATTTTTTGATAGAATCAATAAATTTATTTTCCAAGGTAGAATAATGATATAAAGATTTGAATAATTCGTGCAAATTAGAAGGCATTGCACCATTTTTCATAGCAATATATTCATCTGTAAGAATGGTTCTGCCATACTTTACGAGGTGTTTTTGGTCTGCAAAATACAATATCTTAAAAACACTCAAAAAATTTACTTCTTGTTTTTGTAGTTTATACTCAAATTTTTCAAAAATATATAAGGTTGCTGCTTTCGCTTTATCAATATTAAATTTAGTCTGCATAAAATTATTTTTATTACGATTTAAGTTCTTATATAAGATACGAATTTGAAAACAAAGAAGTTATTTTTACTCGCCCACCAAAGCCAAAAAATCTTTATCCTCCCACAAGTTTTTGAAGTCTTCGTCTTGTTTTGCTGCCAATTCTAGTTTATCAAATGTTTCAAAAAACTCTGCAAATTTGCTTTGCTCTATTAGATTTATAAGTTTTTGCTTACTCTACCCTACTATTTCTATAGAATATTATTGGTAAATGATTTTTATGATAAATGAAGATAACTGAAAGTCGACGAAGTCAAATACAAATTACTTTTTATGGAAATAATTGCAAATTTTCTTTATATAAATCAACAAAACAAGCTATATTCCTCTGTGAACTCTGTGTTTAAAAAATAGTAGGGTACAGTAGTTTTTGCTTATCCATATTTAGTAGTTATTGAACTACAATTTACTCATTTTTATTAATAAGTAATATAGTGAATACTAAAAAAACAAGGTAGATTCATAAAAACTTTGTCAGTAGTTTTTTGGTAATCCAAAAATAACTCTGACAATAGTTTCGTACAAAAAAAGCCTTCCTAAAAATGAAGTTAGAAAGGCTTTTTTGCTAAACGAATAATTCATATTACTTCCCAAAACCAATTTTCTTCTGACGAACTGAAAAATCAGAAAAATCTTCATTCAAAGGAACATTATAGATTTGTGCAAGTGTTGCAGGTGCTGTAAATTCTCTAGTAATATTATTTAATTTTGCAATTTTGTTGGCATTTTCGGCAGGGAGAGCCTCAAAACGATGGATTCCTAACAAACGACCTTCACGTAAAAGTGCTTTATCTAAGTTTTTGATGTCAGTATTGAAGGTACAAATAATTTTGAGATTCAAGACATCAGACAAAAGTCCGTCCGAAACATTCAATAGATTTGCAATCGAACTCTTATCAGTATTAAATAAATCACGAGCCTGTACAGAGTCTTCTGATTCTTCAATTATCAAAACGGCATCTTGATAATCCGACAAAAACGTAATCAAATCTGGACTTGTAATTTCTCTCAAAAGCGTAATCGGATAAAAAATAAACTCTATCTCTGGTTTGGCTTTACTAATCAGATAACGAATATAGTTTGTCTTTCCACTTCCTGTAACGCCATGAAAAATAAATAAACCCGAGTTATTTTTTTCATTTATTTCATTGACTAAAACTTTGTGTTTTTCTTCAAATTTATCTCCATAATACAAATTCAAATCTGGAATTTCTGGTGCTTTAATTTGGTGTTTACGAAGCGTAAGTCCTGTTCGTGGCGTATTTCCTACAATATTGATATAGCGTTTGTCATCATCTTTGGTTTCGATAATACACTTTGTAGCGAGTTCAAATATTTTCTCTAGTTTTTCTACGGGTGTATCTTCGACGGCAGTTATTATATCAAATCTAAAAATAACATCATCTAATTTCTGAACGGCATCATAATTCATGTTTATGATAATAGATTCATTATCTAACATCAAATACCAATCAATCGAATAACGAGTTTCTTTTTTGTTGTAGGTTGTGTTACGACGATAAATAGAAATAGGCGTATAATTATTCTCTTCTAAAAGTTTCAAGAATTGATTGAGCGAAACAAGTTGATTACTCTCAAAATAATCACGCACACCAAAATCAATCAGTTTTTGATTATGATTATTGAGTAAATAATAATCTTCACTAAAATATCCGTCGCCAAATACATTGTATTTTCCTAGATAATGCTTGTTTTCTTGATTCATTCCGTTTTGGTGTGATTGATTATTTTCCTCTGATACGTCCTTTACTCTACGATGATTTGAGTTACTATTTCTGTTGGTATTGTGCATATAGAAAAATTAAATTCTTTAAAATTATATTATTTTAATAAAACGATTAGAAAAAGAGAACGTTTTATAAGCTAATAAAGTTGCAAGAAAAAAGGTATAAATCAGAATTGAAATTAACTGGTAACAGATTACTACTTACTGATAACTGCAAAATAACTGGTAACTGTTAAAGTTTTTCCATCAAATACGCATAGACATCTGTCATGGCTTTTATGTCGTCTTTATGTACTTTCTCGGTAGGCGAGTGGACATTATCTTCGGCAGCACCAATGAAACACCAATCCATTGGATAAGCAGAAGATTGAATTTCTTTGGCATCACTTCCACCGTCATTTTCGACTTCTAACTGATAGTTTATACCTGATTCTTTTACTAAATCAATAATTTTATTCAAAAAACTTCTTCTAGGAATATTTCTATCACGCATCGAAACGGCTACTCCTTCTCCATGTTTTACTCCTTCAGTTATCCATGTAATATCAGAAATAAGGCATTGTTTGATTTTGTAGTTTTCCCACATCCATTTGAGTAAAAATGGCATTGTTCCTCCTCCAATTTCTTCATAACACGAAAAAGCAAGGATTCCATTTTCTAATGTTTCGGCAGTTTTGAGTAAATTCCAACAGCCCAAACGGTCGTCCATATAACACGACTGAACATAGTCTTCTGTTTCTTTAAAATCTTGTTTGAAGACAAATTCAGTTCCTACATCGACTGTTCTATCAAACTCTAATTGTAATTTTACTTCACCTAAAGGCTTGCGATGTTGTCTTGAGCCTCGTTTTTTCTTTTTATTTTTTTTCTTTTTCTTCTTGTCTTTTTCATTTTCATTGCCATATTTTACTTTCAAAGTGCCTTCAATTTGTCCTTGTGAATCTTTTCCTACCAAAACATAACCGTCTTCATATTTTGGAGAGCCAATTCTGACCAAATGATTATCATAGCGAGCCATAAAACCAATGGAATCAAAGTGTGAAAAAGCAGCCGTTCTTGGTTTTCCAAAAACGAGTATCAGACAATCTTGAAAATCTTCTCCTTCAATAATTTGAGGTTGTACTTTCCAGTGTTTTTGATTTTCTTTTATATAATTTAAAACAAATTCTTTCATGGGTGCTTCGTTTCCTGTGGGAGCAAAAACGTTACACATTTGTTTTAAAAGTTCAAAATTGATATTTGATTTTTTCATGGGTTTAGAGGAAGAAATTATAGTATTCGGAAGTTGAGGATTCTTTGTCAAAATAAATTTAGAAGTTAGATTTTTGAATTTAGAATTAATAAAATAAATTCTGAATTTAGAATTAATACATTTATTTATTAATTCTAGCATTTATAGTTTTTAATGTGCTTACAAATATAGCTGTCAGTTCATTAGATTCTTTTAATATAGGAATTATAATATCTTTATTTAGCCAGTTTTTCTCAAAAATCAGTTCTAGCCAAAAGTAGGATTCGTCAGCTTCTTTCAAAACAATATTCATTTTTGCGATAAACTCTTTATCACTTCTTGCTCTATAAACTGCTCTGTAATTTGCACCTACTAAAGTAGCACTTCTAATAAGTTGTTTCGCAATTATAGAAGCAGCTAAGTTTTTAGGTAAAAGTTTGATTAAGTTTATTATTTGTAAAGAAAAATTCTTAGTTCTATCTTTTAAATCATTTTTCATAAGGAAATAAATTTAGATTTTAATACCAATTTAGATTTTAGAAGTTAGATTTTAGAATTAATGAAATAAATTCAAAACTTCTAAATTATTTTTTATTTTGTTTTCAATTCTAAATTCAGAAATTCAGAAATCTAACTTCTAAATTGGTTTTAATACGCCCATTTTAGGTACACAGCCCCCCACGTAAAACCACCACCAAAGGCAGCTAAGACAAGATTATCTCCTTTTTTAAATTTGTCTTCAAAATCTCTTAAACAAAGTGGGATAGTTGCAGAGGTTGTATTTCCATATTTTTCAATATTTACTAATACTTTTTCAGAATCTAAGCCTAAACGTTTTGCAGTTGCATCTATAATTCTCAAATTTGCTTGATGAGGAACAAGAAAATCAATACTATCTCCATCAAGACCGTGTTTTTCTGCTAATTCGGCTGATGTATCTGCCATATTTTTAACGGCATGTTTGAAAACTACTGCTCCGTGCTGAATTATATAATGTTCTTTATTTTCTACGGTTTCTTTACTGGCTGGGTAACGACTTCCCCCTGCTTTCATGTAAAGCTCTGTTGCACCTGCGCCATCAGTTCTTAAAATTGAATCTACAATTCCATTTCCTTCTGTATTTGCTTCTAAAAGTACTGCGCCTGCACCGTCACCAAAAAGAATACACGTCTGACGGTCTTCATAATCAACAATAGAAGACATTTTATCTGCTCCTACTACAATTATTTTTTTATACTTTCCTGTTTCAATAAACTGACTTGCCGTAACAAGTGCATACAAAAAACCAGAACATGCTGCCATCAAATCATAACTCAAACAGTTTAGACCTGCTCCATGAGCGATAATATTTCCCGTTGCTGGAAATACCATATCAGGCGTAGTAGTTGCACAAATCAAAAAATCAATTTCTTCGGCTTTTGTATTTGTTTTTTCTAAAAGACCTTTCACAGCTTCGATTGCCATGTGCGAAGTTCCCATTCCTTCGCCTTTCAAAATACGCCTTTCTTCTATTCCTGTACGTGTTTTTATCCATTCATCATTTGTATCGACCATTGTTTCGAGTTCTTTATTAGTAAGAACATAATCTGGAACATATCCAAAAACACCTGTAATGGCTGCTTGTGTTTTATTTGTAGAAGGAGTAGAATTCATAAGAAAATTATAAAAAAAGAATTAATAAGTATCGTTTATGTGTTGCTAGGGTAAACGCACGAAACTTTTTATACTGCTTTCAGTGTGTTTAAACACACTTTAACTA
>PFKD01000223.1 GCA_002784125.1 Flexibacter sp. CG_4_10_14_3_um_filter_32_15 | reverse complement strand
CCTTTTATTCAAAATTTTGGTATTATTTAATAATTATATCAATTCAATATTAAATAGTAATATTTAAAGTTAGAGGCTATTTAGCTGCGTAGCTGTTCAATATTTGTAGTCATACAGTTTTAATTTTATTTCATAGAGCTGCCTAGCTGCGTACTATTACTATTTTTATCTACGTCTTAAATTACGATATTACGCAGCTACGCAGCTTGAAATTTCTGTTTGATGTTTTTTTCTACAAACATTTTGCAGCTACGCAGCTAAAATACAATTTATTATCAATTAAATGATAATTTATTTAAATACGGCTTTTTTTTAATTTAGGGTGGGGAATGACAGTTATAAACAGCCTACCCTAAGGGTTTAAGAAATAAACTTCAAGATCAATTACTTGAATTTCACAGAGTTTCCAATATCTACTTTTTTATCATCTCCTAATAACTCCATAAAAGGAATTGTCATGGTAAGTGTTTTTTGATCTTCTGAAACAGTTGTATTCGCTTTATTAGAATACGATTTTACTTTGTTTGGAACGTGAACGATATACGTGTAATTAGCATTTCCAAAAAACATTTGCATCATTTGTTTCATTTGTGCTTTTTCTTCTTCGGTTTGCTCTGTGTCATCATCTCCTTTTTTGCTCCCCATAAGCTCTGACATATCCATTCCATTATCTCCCATCGAAAAAGAATTTGCTCTAGTAAATTTTCCTTTTTTGAAAGAATAAAGTTTTTCCATTATCTTCACTTCGCCTTCTTTTTCTTCTTTTGTTGCATTGATGGCTCTGTTTAGCGCATCCACATCAGCAAAATCATACATAATTGTATATTTTAATCCTTCGGTTGATGTGGCTATTTTGACATTCGAAATACCCTTAACTTGAGATAGTTTTGTTTTGGTTTCCTCCATGGTAGAATCCATTTTGTTCATTCTGTTGTTGGCATCTTTAGCAGAATCGCTTTGCATGTTCAAAGCCATCTGAATCATGGGGTTATTTCCCATGTCGATTGTCTGAATGAAAGAACCCGAACCGTCGTTATTGATAGTAACCTCTTCCTTCAAATCAAAACAACTGGTAAGAGAAATTGCCAAAATAGATACAATAAGTAAACTGTAAAGTCGTTTGAAAATATTTTTCATAAATAAAATTTGATAAGTAAATTAAAAGTGATAAATTCTAAAAGTCTAAATGAATGGACAAATATACTTTATAGTTCACAATGTATATGCCATTTATCAGTTGAATTCAAGATTGAATAAAAAATATAACTTTACTCAATCAATCAAACAGACATACTCAAATTTAGATTATCTTTGTAGAAAGTTAGAATAAAATCTCTCCATCAGCAATAAGAAAGAATTAGTTATGCCAAAAAAACCAGAAGAAATTTTAAAAGATTTACAAGCAGGAAAGTTTTCTCCTTTTTATTTTTTGATGGGAGAAGAGGCTTTTTATATAGACAAGATTTCAGATTATATTGAAGAAAATGCTTTAGAAAAGTCAGAAAGAAGTTTTAATCAGATTGTTTTGTATGGAAAAGATATTCAGATGAAAGATATTATTTCGCAAGCCAAACAGTTTCCTGTCATGGCAATGCGCCAAGTCGTAATTGTGAAAGAAGCACAAGAAATTAGTGATTTTGGAAAAGAAGAAGCCAAAACGCAACTTCAAAGCTATGCCCAAAAAGCTGTTCCTACAACTGTTTTGGTTTTTTTATACAAACATAAAAAATTAGCTCTCAATACAAAACTTGCCAAAGCAATAGACAAACACGCTATTTTGGTAGAATCAAAACCTCTTTACGAAAATCAAGTTCCTGCTTGGATTGGAAATTATTTACAACAAAAAAAATACAGAATTACGCCCGATGCAACAGCTTGGCTTATTGAAAATGTAGGAATAGAACTTTCAAGATTAGCCAATGAAATAGATAAATTATTACTCAATTTTGGAAAAGCAGAAGCAGGTTCGCAGCCTTCACAAATCACAACTGAACTTGTCAAAAAATATATTGGAACGACAAAAGAATATAATGTTTTTGATTTGCAACGAGCAATTGCACAAAGAAACAGCTTAAAGGCACATAAAATAATTAATATGTTTGCAGCCAATCCAAAAGATAATCCTATTATTCCGATTGTTTCTTCACTTTTTGGGTATTTCTGTAAACTTATTTTGATACATAAAAATCAAGGAAAGAGTAATAACGAACTGGCTAGTATTTTAAAAGTTAGTCCTTTTTTTGTAAAAGATTATGCTGCTGCTGCTCGTAACTATACTATTCATAAAATTTTATTTGTCTTACATGCTCTTCGTATTGCTGATGCTCAATCAAAAGGAATTAATAGTAGCGCAAAAGATGGTGAGATTTTGAGAGAACTAGCTGTCAGAATTTTGGGATAAGAATAAATACGGTATTTTTAGGTAAGTAAATTAGATTATTATTGTAATAATAATTAAAATAGATTATAATATAAAAAGTTGTAAGTAATTAAGAAACATTTTTTGTAATAGTGAAGTTTAAAAAGTATATCTTACTTCTTTTTACACACTGATTAGTAGCGTCTAAATTCAATCAAAAATATCCTATTCCATTCTCAAAACATGTTTGAAAAAGAACAACATATTGCTCAGCAAGCCCAACTACTTCTCAATGAAAACCTAACTGCCGAAGAGTGGGGGATAGCTTATGCTCGTCTTGCCTTAGATTATGCCGATATGTTGGCTGATATGAAATTTTTTACTAAAATTAGTGATAGACTTCAAAACAAACTCGCTCTCATTAATGAAGAAGTAATTGAACATTCAATAAAATTAGAAAATGCTAAAAAAATAATTGCTATTCAGAATAAAACATTAACTACAAAAGTAAACCAAAAAACTTCTGATGTAGGAAATGCCTATTCACAACTTTTGGCAACCCATTCTGAACTTGACCAATTTGTTTATAGAGCTTCTCACGATTTGAAAGGACCTATTGCTCGTCTTTTGGGGTTGTGTCAAGTGGCTAATTTGGAGATAAAAGATTCACTAGCAAAAGAATATTTGGAGAAAATTGAAAAAACATCTTCTGAAATGAATAATATTTTGGAAAATCTCTTGTATATTAATATGCTCAAGAATGAAGTTGCTGAGCCTTCAACTTTTAATATACTAACAGAGATAGAAAAAATATATCAAACACTAGGTTTTCTTTCTAATTATTCCAAAACAGAATTTAATGTAGAACATGAAAATGAGGAAGTCTATTTTTACACAGATATAGATATTTTTAAAACGATTATAAAGAATTTGCTTGAGTTTGCTATTAAACACATTGATCCAGCAGAAAATAAAAAATCGTATATTCAAGTACAGATTTTGCAAAAATCAACAGATTTAGAAATTATCATTAGTTATAACGGCATAGAAATACCTAATTCTAATTATCATCTTATTTTTAATTTGTTTCACAAAGTAGCTAATCTTGATGAATCCACAGGTACAGAACTTTATACAACACAACTAGCCGCTTATAAACTTCACGGTTCTGTAATTTTATTAGAATCTACCAAAGAAAAAACTACATTTAGCCTTCATTTGCCTTCTTTTGATAAGAAAATGCTAGAAAACAACTTTTGAAACCTTTTACTATATTCATTTTTTGTAAATTAAAAAATCCCTATCCAAAATTAATTGAATAGGGAATTTTTGAAATATATTTATCTCAAACAGTTGAAAACTGTTTGCTACATTTAGTTTACACGCTCAAAAATACCTGCAATACCTTGTCCACCACCAATACAGGCAGTAACCATTCCGTATCTTTTGTTTTGGTTTTCTAACTCGTTCATAATTTGAATGGTTAGTTTTGCTCCTGTGCAGCCGAGTGGGTGTCCGAGTGCAATGGCACCACCATTTATATTTAATTTTGATTCATCTATCTTCAAATCACGAATTACGGCTAAGGATTGTGCTGCAAAGGCTTCATTGAGTTCGATTAAATCAATATCTTCTAATTTTAAACCTGCTTGTTTGAGTGCTTTTGGAATGGCAGCCACAGGTCCAATTCCCATAATACGTGGGTCGACACCAGCAGAGGTGTAAGCAACGAGTTTTAAACGAGGTTTTAACCCTAGTTCGTTTATCATTCTTTCTGACATTACCAGCACAAATGCTGCACCGTCAGAGCTTTGTGAAGAATTACCAGCCGTCACTGTTCCATCATACGCAAAAGCAGGACGAAGCCTAGCCAAGCCTTCCATAGACGTATCTGCACGAGGTCCTTCATCTGTATCGACAATATATTTACGAGTTTTTTTCTGTCCGTCTTCGTAATAAATATCCTCTACTTCAATAGGAACAATTTGACTTTTGAATTTTCCTTCTTCAATCGCTTTCAAGGCTTTTTTGTGAGAATTTAAAGAAAAAGTATCTTGTTCTTCTCGTGTAATTCCATAATCACGAACAATCTCTTCTGCTGTCAGTCCCATAGAAAGCATATATTCAGGGTGTTCGTTTACGATATTCCAATTTAAAGCCGTTTTGTATCCCATCATGGGAAGAAGGGACATAGATTCTGCTCCTCCAGCAATAATACAATCTGCCGTTCCTGCGTGAATACGTGCAGAAGCCAAGCCAATAGCCTCTAAACCTGAACCACAATAACGGTTCAGAACCATTCCCGGCACGCTTACAGGAAGAGAAAGAAGAGAAATAAGTCTTCCCATCTGCATTCCTTGTTCCCCCTCAGGAATTGCATTACCAACAATGACGTCGTCTATGCGTTCAGGGTCAAGATTAGGAATTGATTTTACAAGATATTTAATTACTTCGGCAGCTAAATCATCGGGACGAGAACTTTTGAATCCTCCTCGTTTAGCTTTTCCTACGGCTGTGCGAAAGCCTGTTACTATGTATGCGTTCATATCAGTTATCAGTTATCAATTACCAGTAATTAGTTAATTTCAAGTAGCTGACAGTTTTCAACTGTCAGAAGTTTAACGATACTTAAAAAGTATCGGCTACTAATTACCAGTAATTTATGTTATGTTATTTTATAGTTTAATTAACAAAATGTATTTGAATTTTAAATTTAGAAGTTTAATTTAATAGTGTTGTTTCATTTCAGACTTCTAAATTCTAAAATCACAATTCTAAATTAGTTTCTAAGTGGTTTTCCTTTGAATAAAATGCTATTGATTCTATCCAATGTTTTTTGTTCACCACAAAGCGATAAAAATGCTTCTCTTTCTAAGTCTAAAAGATATTGCTCTGAAACTTGTGATGTGCCTGAAAGGTCGCCACCTGCAATGACATAAGCTAATTTTTTAGCAATTTTAATATCGTGAGCCGTTGCATAGTGTCCGTAAAGCATTCCCACTGCACCCGCCGTAAAGGTTGCTAAGGCAGTTTTTCCCTCTACTTCGATATTTTGTTGTTGAACGGGTTGTGTGTACCCCGATGCTACGATTTCCATGGCTTTGCGTTTTGCGTCGGCTAACAAACGAGAACGGTTGAGTGTATAGTCATCGTGTCCACGCAATAAACCCATTTCTAAGCCTTCTTGTGCCGAAGTAGCTACTTTTGCAGTAGCAATATTTAAAAATACTTCTTGCAAACGATTTATTCTAGGGTCGCCATTTACGTAAGCGTTGGCAGTACGACGAATCATTTCTTTTGTTCCACCACCAGCAGGGATAAGACCCACACCCACTTCAACCAATCCGATATAGGTTTCTGTGTGTGCTTGAACGTGGTCAGCATGCAAACAAAGTTCGCATCCTCCACCCAAAGCCAAGCCCGCAGGAGCAGCAATGACAGGAATAGCTGAATATTTTACACGCATCATGGTATCTTGAAACTGACGAATCATCATTTCTACTTCGTCAAATTCTTGCTCTAAGGCATACATATACAGCATGGCAAGATTTGCACCTGCCGAGAAGTTGGGAGCATCATTTCCGATAACTAAACTTGTGTAGCTTTTTTCTGCCAAAGAAATAGCGGTATTGATTCCTTCAATAATTTCGCTACCGATAGCATTCATTTTAGTATGAAATTCCAAACCTAAAACGCCGTCGCCTAAGTCAAAAATAGTTACTCCATCGTTCCCCCAAACTTTATGAGTTCCACGAATAGCATCTAAAACGATAAATTCTTCCGTTCCTGGAATTACTTTATATGATTTAGATTCGATATCAAAATACAATTTTTTGCCGTTTTCAGTTTTGAAGAATGAATCTACATTTTTAACCCAATCAGCTACTTTGTAACCTGCTACTTCCATTTTGGCAATCGTTTCTTTTACACCAAGGGCATCCCAAGTAGCAAAAGGACCCATTTCCCAACCAAAACCAGCAGAAACTGCATTGTCGATTTGGTATGTATGGTCTGCAATTTCAGGAATACGGTTAGAAACATAAGCGAATACATCATAGAATGTAGTACGGAAAAATTCGCCGTATTTTGAGTCGTCATTTAAGAAAATAGAAAAGCGTTTGCTCAAATCATCTTCGTCTTTTGCTTTGCCATATACTTTAATGTTTGGCTTTTCGGTAGGCTTGTACTCGTAATCATTCAAATCTAATTCAAGAATGAGAGTTTTACCTTTTTCGTCTTTAGTTTTCTTGAAGTAACCTTGTTTGGTTTTATCTCCGTACCATTTGCGTTTATCCAATTCTTTTACAATGTTTGGCAATTCAAACATGTGTTTTTGCTCGTCGTTTGGTACGTTTTGAGCCACTCCTTGTGCTACTTTGATAGTTGTGTCTAGTCCAACAACATCAAGAGTACGGAAAGTAGCCGATTTTGCACGTCCGATAATTGGTCCTGTAAGTCTATCTACTTCGCCAACTGTAAGACCATATTTTTCTACTGCATGAAGCCCAGACATAATTGCAAAAACACCAACACGGTTAGCAATAAATGCAGGCGTATCTTTACAAAGAACAGTTTCTTTACCTAAATAAAGGTTGCCATACTGTAAAAGAAAATCTACAATTTCTTGGTTGGTATGCTCACAAGGAATAATTTCCAAAAGACGCATATAACGTGGAGGATTAAAAAAGTGCATTCCACAGAAATGTTCTTTGAAACCTTGCGTTCTGCCTTCAATAAGCATATGCATTGGAATACCAGAAGTATTTGAAGCAATAATTGCATCTTCTCTACGGTATTTTTCAACTCTTTCGAAAAGTTGTTGCTTAATATCAAGTCTTTCAATAACAGCTTCCAAAATCAAATCACAATCAGCAATCCAATCAAGGTTATCAGTAAGATTTCCTGTTTTGATACGGCTTGCAAAGGCATTGCTATAAAAAGGAGCAGGTTTAGACTTAGTAGCTTCTACCAAGAATTTGTTTACCAAGCTATTTCTCCAAAGAAGGCTTTTTTCTTGTTTTTCGTCTTTGGGAGCATCTAAAGGAATGATATCTAATAAGATAACTTCACAGCCAATATTGGCAAAATGGGCAGCAATACGAGAACCCATTACACCAGAACCTAAAATTGCCACTTTGCGAATGTGGCGTTCTGCTGTTTTTTTTGCACTTTTGCTTTGTTGAGCAGGAGCTTGAGCAACTTGAGTCATAAAATATATAGTTTTGGAGTTAATTATAAAATCAATTTATACACTTAAGCAAATTATACAATTATTTATGGACTAAAAATTTATTCTGAAATAAATAATCTTTTGCATAACTTACCCAAAACCAAAGATAATAAAAATTTAGAAAAAATAGTATGCACGCATAATTATTTAAGAAATTTTTAATTCACTTTGTACAAAATAAAACCCTAAAAGAATTTAGATTTTAGGGCTTCAAATAGCTTTATTTTTGAAAATTATTTTTCTGAGCTTCCTCTACTTTTGCACGAACGTCTTGTACAAAATCATTTTTTTGAGAAAGGTTTTTTTCGGCAGTTCGATTGATATGCTCAATTACTTCAAAGAAGTTTTCCATTTTCTCTGGAGAAATTTTATCAAAAATCTGCATATTGAATGTTTTTACGGATTGTCTAGCTGCTTCTCTTCGTAGCTTTCCTTCATCTGTTAGGCAAATCATTACTTTTCTACGGTCTTCGCTATCACTTTGGCGAACGATTAGCCCTTCTTCTTCCATTGATTTCAAAATACGTGTCAATGAGCGTGCTTCCATTCCCATAAGAGGAGCTATTTTGGTGGCAGGAGAACCATTTTCTTGGTCTATATTCAATAAAACAAATCCTGTTGAGTGCGTAATTCCGTGTTCTATGCCTATCATATTATACATTTTGGCAATCGACAACCACGATGCTTTAATGGCAAAATCGACAGAACGTCTTTTTTTTCTATCAATTAAAGAAGTATCAGAAAAGGAATCTGTATTCTCATTGAGGCTTTTCTTCATGCCATTTATTTTTGGCTGCGTTTTGCTAGTACTCATTTTGATTTATTGTTTTAGCTGATTTTTTTGGTGTTTCTTATTTTTTTATTCAAAAATAACTTTTTTATTTCTTATTCAGTTTTTTATTTGGTAAATTTGAATTATTAGCCTATAAACAAAGATAGGTAAAATTTGCTATGCGTGCATAATTTTTTAAGGTTTTTTTATGATATTTTTTCTATCTTTTTGAGAATTTTTAATCTAATCATGTATTAATCTTTAATTTCTGTAACTTCACAAACGCATCTAAAACCCAACCACGAAGTAGGATAACGATAACGAATACGTTCTCTAATTGTACTTTGAAGAGGAACATGCAACCATGAGCCACCTTTTGCAATTCCTTCTTCGGCTATCATTTCGGCTACGTTTCCGATAGTATGATGAAGACCTAAAAGTGTTGTAGGCTCGGCATAAGCGTACATGGTTGGAGGAATTGGCGTAGAATCATTTTTTGATTTATTCAATTTTTTACTCAAATTAAAAACAGAAGGCGAAATAATAGAAGTATCAAAACCATATTTTGTATTTTCTATATTAGTTGTGTCAATAAAAGATAAAGTGGCTTTTTCCCATTCTTTTTCCGTAGGCAAACGATACTCAAAACGATATTTATTTTCTCTACTACTGACAAAATTTTGCGTTGCTATTTTACCTCTCCACTTGCAATAATTAATAGCTTGCTGATACGAAACTCCCACCACAGGCAAAAAACGATACCCTTCATATTCAAGATAACCCAGTGAAAGAGAAAGTTTTACAGAGTCTGAAAAAGGAACTTCTTTATCCATCCAAACGCCATTTGTAGGAATTTGATTTTGATAATGTGTGTAAGAAGAATCGTCTTCTATGTAATATAAATATTCTAAATAATTGAGATTCACAACTTCTGTTTTGTCCATAAATAAATTATCATTTATCCAAACTGTATTTGGAGGTGTAGGAAGGCTTGGCTTTTGAGCAAGATGCGTTTTGATTGTTTTATTGACCTGTTTTTGCCAAAATTTATAGGGAGAAGAACAAGAAAAAATAGAAAGTAGAAAAAGGAATGTGATTGTTTTTTTGATAAACATGGCTATAAATTAAGAAGTCAGAATTTTGAATTGAGAAGTAATGAACTAAACTAAATGATTTTGTTAGATTGATAACGAAAATTCAAAAAAAACTTGCATTTGTAAATTATTCCTAGAAAAATTTTAGGGTAAACGCACGAAACTTTTTATACTGCTTTTAGTGTGTTTAAACAGACTTTAATTATCAGAGTAAATTCAATTTACAAAGTTA
>PFKD01000385.1 GCA_002784125.1 Flexibacter sp. CG_4_10_14_3_um_filter_32_15 | reverse complement strand
GGGTTTGCAAACCCTGCGCTATGGAAAAAACGAACTAATATTTTGCTAATAAATGAATGAATCAAGTTTTTATTACTATCAATCCAAAACCTGCTAAGAGCCATTATCAATTATCCATTTTAAATTAGCTTCGCTGCTTTGGCAGGTATCCATTTACTTAACTTCAAAATTATTGCTATTTCAGACTTGTGGGTCATCGATAAGGTTTCAACCCTTTTTTTTTAATTTTTATGTGTTAAATAATTGAGTTCAGCTACCGAAATTTGATAGGCTGTTTGTTCCATAATTATCTTTTTTTGATAGCTCAAAACTTGTTGCTGCATACGCAAAACTTCCTCAAAATCTACTCCTGCATTGCTATAAGCCGAATATAAAAGCCGTAGAATCTGTTCAGATTCTTTGATTTGTTCGTTGTAGAGTTTGATTAAATCTTGCTGTTTTTGCAAGTCAAATAAAATTTTGTCGTAAGAAGTCAAAAGCTCATTTGTTTTATCTTCTTTTTTGAGTTGAAATAATTCTTGTTCTAATTGTGCTTGTTTTTGTGCAGCCTTATACTTTTTTCTATAAATCGATAAAGAAATACTTGCCATTGGCATAATTACATCTTTTCCATTTTGTGGCAAATCCATATCAGTACGTTTTGAAGTAGTTATGTATGTAATTCCTACACCTATTTTTGGCAATCCTTCTTTTATCGCAACTTCTTCTTTCGCTTGACTAGCTTTTATTTGCGTTTCTAATTCTTCCAAAATCGGATTATTGATAAGCAAAGAATCTTTTTGAAGAGCTAAATCTGTAAAAGAATACGACTTTTGAAGTAAGGTAGAATCAGAAGGCGAAAAATTGAGTTTTAGATTTTCTTTCTTATTTTGGTCTTTTTTATTTTCTGTTTCCTCTTTTAGATTTACTACTTGCTTAAATCTTGAAAGTAAAGGCTGTTCTTTTTTTCTCAACATCTCCAAATTAGTCATTGCTTCTTTCAGCATAATATTTACTCGTAATACATTTACCATACTACCCTGTCCGTTTTCGAATTTTGTGGTAGCGATATTCTTGTAGGTTTTCAGAATTTCAATATTTTGATTTTCTATTTCTTTGAGTTTTTGAAGTTCGTATAATGGATAATACGCAGTCGAAACCCCATAGAAAATTTGATTTTTAGAATTAAGAAAACGCTGATACATGGCTTCTGCTTGTAATGCAGCTAGATTTTCTTTCGCCTGTAAAGTTCCAAACCAAGGAAACATTTGTGCTAATTCGGCTCTAGCTCGTTGCGCCCCCACACGAGTTTCGATAGGAGAAAGAAAATATCCCAAAGACAAAGTAGGGTTTGGTAAAGCATTTACTTGAGCTATTTTTTGTAATGCAATTTCAAATTCTTTGTAATCAGCCTGTACTTTTGGGTTATTTTCGGCAGCCATTACAAAATACTCTTCCAAAGATTGTGCTTTTGAAAGGGAAATTGTATTTGTAAATAGTAGCAAAAAGAAAAGTAGTTTTTTCATAATATTTTTATATTTCTTTATATTTTCTATCAATAAAATGGATTAAGAATTTAATAGTTGCAGAGCAACGTAACCTTTGTAGATTTATAGTAGAGATTTAAGTATTTAGAGCAACAGAGTTGCGAAACCTTGTCTTTTCTGAATACTTACTTTCCAAATTTCAAGGTTACGCTACGATGGGTGTATAACAAATTGTCGTTTTTTGTAGGGAAAAGGCTTGCCTTTTCCCTACGTAATACAAATTGACTAAGCGATGCCCAAAGAGCAGCGTAGCTAATTTGTTATGCGCCCCGCTACGATGTAGCTAATAATTTTCTATTCTAATATATTATCTTTAGCCATTGTTGGTGTCTCCACCAACGACATTATTCCCCCTTTTCACCTTCCATTCTTCATGCAAAGAATAAAGCGTCGGAACGATAAAATAAGTAATGACAGCGAAGAGCATTCCACCAAAAGAAGGAATTGCCATCGGAATCATAATATCAGAACCTCGCCCAGTAGAAGTCAGAATTGGGAGAAGTGCAATAATAGTGGTGGCAGAAGTCATAACGGCAGGTTTTATTCTTCGCTGACCTGCTTCCACTACGGCTGCACGAATCCCCTTTTTTGTCATGGTCGGATTTCTCTCAAAACTTTGGTCTAAATACGTTCCCATCAGTACGCCATCATCGGTTGCTATTCCGAAAAGTGCAATAAATCCTACCCAAACAGCAACACTTAGATTAATAGTTTTCATCTGAAAAAGTGTTCGCATATTGGTATCAAAAATCTCAAAATTCATAAACCAATCTTGACCGTAGAGCCAAAGCAAAATAAAACCTCCACTAAATGCCATCGCAATTCCTGTAAAAACCATTAGCGAAGTCGTAACCGAACGAAATTGGAAATAGAGAATCAAAAAGACAATTCCCAAAACCAAAGGAACAATAATAGAAAAGCGTTTTTCGGCTCGCACTTGATTTTCATAACTTCCCGAAAACTTATAACTCACACCAGCAGGAACAGAAAAAGCATTATTTTTTATTTGTTCTGAAATGGCTTTTTGAGCATCATCAACTACCGTAACTTCTGAATAACCATCTTTTTTGTCAAAGAGAACATAACCCACCAAAAAAGTTTCCTCACTTTTGATGGCTTGCGCTCCCTGCAAATATTCGATATCGACGACTTGTGAAAGTGGAATTTGAATGCCTGTTGGTGTCGGAATAAGAATTTTATTGAGTGACTCAGGGTCGTCTCTAAGCTCACGAGGATAGCGCACACGAACAGGAAAACGCTCACGCCCTTCGACAGTAGAGGTAATTTTCATTCCTCCAATGGCTGTCTCGATAGTTTGTTGTACGTCTTCTATATTCAGTCCATATCTTGCAATTTGGTCACGATTTATGTTGAGATGGATATAAGGTTTGCCTACAATTCTATCAGCAAAAACGGCTTCTGCCTTTACAGAAGGAACATTTTTAAGAATATCTTCTAATTTTAAACCAAAATCTTGAATCGTTTGGAGGTCGGGTCCATAAACCTTTATTCCCATTGGCGCACGCATTCCTGTCTGTAACATGACCAAACGAGTTTCTATAGGTTGCAATTTTGGCGCAGAAGTAACTCCCGGTATTTTGGTTACTTTTATTATTTCATTCCAAATATCATCAGGCGATCTTATATTTTTTCTCCAATTTCTAAAATATTTTCCATCTTCATCATGTATCAAAAGTGAAGTAGAAATTCCTTGTTCAAGAAATTGCTGATTGGTAAGGGTATCGTTTGTAGAAGTAATAAAAAAAGTTTCTTCTTCATTTTTATTATTTGGGGAAGTATCTATTTTTTGAATAAATTTGAAGCGTTCTTTTCGCCCTTTTTCATTCAAAACATATTCAGATTTGTAATTGATAATATTCTCGTACATCGAAATTGGTGCAGGGTCAAGAGCTGTTTCTGCTCGTCCTGCTTTTCCGACAGTCAAATCTACTTCTGGAATATTTGTGAGCATCATATCTAGTTGAGCAATCACTTTTCGATTATATTCTACCCCAGAATGAGGCATTGAAGTAGGCATTAATAAAAAACTTCCTTCATCTAAAGAAGGCATAAACTCTTTTCCAATTCCTGTAAAAGTGTGAGTAAGCGACGACCAAACGGACGTAGTTTTTATATCAACATTAATTTTTTCAAAACCTGTTGCCACAAATCCAAAGACCGTAGAAAATCCTAACCAAATCGTAACTCCCAAAACAATCAGAAAAGAAGGAAGAATCAAAAATGTAATTTTGTTATCCAAACACCATTTCAAAATGGGCGTGTAGAAATATTCTAGCAAAATAAAACTTCCCAAAATCAGAACAAGAAGCAGCATCACAAACCAAAAGTTACTACCAAAACTAGCCAAAGCACCCAAAGGCAACCAATATTCTGCCAAAAGCCAAATAATTCCTATCAGAACAACGACGAGTTGAGATTTTTCGAATAGGAAAATTAAAACAGATTTTGAATAATGGAGAAATTTATTTTGAGTAGTATTTGTAGTACTATTTGTAGTACTATTTGCGTCATTATCTTCATTATCATTTTCCTCAAAAAATTCAAATTCTTTTTCTTTTACCAAAATTTGAAGCAAAGCCAAAGCACCAAAACAAATCAACATTGTACCTGCCCACCAAAGATTATAGAACAAAGAAATAATTCCTATCAAAACAAGAATAGAATTTCCGATGATAGATTGTTTGTTTGTTTTGAATTTAATCCCAAAAAAGTAATAGGCTAGAGTTGGCAAAATAAGTAAAGAAACGACCATTGCAGCTAGTAGAGCAAAAGTTTTTGTAAAAGCCAAAGGAGTAAATAATTTTCCTTCGGCAGCTTCCATCGTAAAAACAGGAATAAAACTAACAATGGTCGTCGAAACGGCTGCCACGATTGCACTCGCCACTTCTGATGCGCCGTTGAAAATGGTATCGACTAATTTTTGAGTAGCAGGAGCTTCTTCTAAATGCTTAATGATATTTTCGGAGAGAATAATTCCCAAATCCACCATTGTACCAATCGCAATCGCAATTCCAGAAAGAGCCACAATATTTGCATCAACCCCAAAATAACGCATCGCAATAAAAACCATCAAAACAGAAATCGGCAGCAAACTAGAAATCAGCAAAGAAGCACGAAGATTATAAACCATCACAATTACTACCAAAACAGAAATAAGAATTTCTAATAAAAGAGCTTCCTCCAACGTTCCCAAAGTTTCATAAATAAGCGTCGAACGGTCGTAAAAAGGAACTATTGTTAATTGACTTTCTGTGCCGTTTGCGAGTGTTTTTTTGGGAAGTCCTGTCGAAATTTCCTTTATTTTTTCCTTTACTTCATTGATTACCTGCAACGGATTTGCGCCATAACGAGCCACCACCACACCACCAACTACTTCTGCACCATCTTTATCCAACAAACCACGACGAGTAGCAGCTCCCAAAGTAACAACAGCAATATCTTTTATCCGAATTGGTACATTTTCTTGAACAGCAACAACAGCTTTTTCAATGTCTTCAGTTGATTTTATGTAACCCAAACCACGCACTAAATATTCTGCTTGATTGATTTCAATAGTTTTTGCGCCTACATCTTTATTTGATTTTTGAACGGCTTGCATTACTTTATGAAGTGGAATATTGTAGGCTTTGAGCGCATCAGGATTGACATCAATTTGATATTCTTGTACAAAACCACCAATAGAAGCGACTTCTGAAACGCCTTTTACGGCATTTAATCCATATTTTACATAAAAATCTTGTACACTTCGAATCTCATGCAAATCCCAACCTCCTGTCGGATTTCCATTTTTATCTCTGCCTTCCAATGTGTACCAATAAACTTGCCCCAAAGCAGTCGCATCGGGCCCTAAAGCAGGTTGAACGCCATCAGGCAAAAGTCCGATAGGAAGCGAACTTAGTTTTTCCAAAATCCTAGAACGGGACCAATAAAACTCTGTTTCTTCATCAAAAATGACGTAAATACTAGAAAACCCAAAAATAGACGAGCTTCGAATATACTTTACGCCCGAAATTCCCAATAAATAAGTGGTAAGAGGATATGAAATTTGGTCTTCGATGTCTTGTGGAGAACGTCCAGACCATTGTGTAAAGACAATTTGTTGATTTTCTCCAATATCTGGAATGGCATCGACAGGAACAGGGTCAGAAGGCAAATCACCTACTTTCCAGCCAAAAGGCGCAGTTATGACTCCCCAAATTACAAAACCAAGCAGTAGCAAAAGGGTAACTAATCTATTTCGAAGAAAATAATTAATGATGGAAGAAAGCATAAGAAAATTCTATTTTTTGGTAATGAACACAGAAAAATACCTTCTTGATTTTCCAAAAATTAAAGGTAGTACGGACTTCCCAGTCTGTACAGAAATTTCTACACAGACTAGGAAGTCTGTGCTACTTTTAGAGAAAAAAGAAGAGTATCAAAAAAATAGAAGTTCCTTAAATAAGAAAGCATTGAAACAAGACAACAATATCTTGTTTGAGTAAAGGAGGAAAAGGAATTAAATAGCTAACAGAAAAATTAAAATCAGAAAAAAGCCAATCAAAAAATGTTTTGACAAAAGCAGTTACAAAGAAAATTTGAAACGAACCGTAGTCAGTTGGGATTGAAAGTTCTGATGAATTATTGTAATCGTCTGTTATTTCAAAGGTTTGAGAATGATTCTGACAACAAGGGGTTCTTCCTAAATTATCTAGAATTTTTTCAGCTCTATTAAACTGACTTTTTTGACTAAAAGTATTAATTGTATTTGTTTCATTCATTCCACAATCCACCGTATTTCCTTTCAAAACGAGCGCACTTTCTACAGCCTGCCCACTACAAAAATGTGTAGTAATGGCAAGAGGTAAGTTTGTCGCTAGAAAGATAAATGCCAACAAAATGGCGAATAACTTTTTCATTGAAATAACAGAATATAGAATGAATTAGAAAAGACACTTTTTGAATTTGACTCTGTCTTTTGTTAAAGATACAATTTTTTCAGCGTAATCTCACAAAATAGAAATTGTAATTCTCTTGGTTTTCCTCTTTATTCTCTGTGGTTAAACCGTATTTTGCAATTCTCTGTGTATTCTGTGCACTCTGTGTTTATATCAAAAGCATAGCCAAAGCCATTGCCACCATTGATAAATCTTCAATAATTGTAACAGTACTCATCGGCAAATTAAAAACATCTCCCAAACAAGCACATTTAATTTTCTTCTTGTCTAAATTACTTTTTATGACACCAATACTACTAATTCCCAAAACGATAATCGTAATTAGATTGGCATAAAAAGAAAAAATATTGATAAGATAAGCAATTCCTAAAGCAAGTTCGACAAATGGATAAAGCAATCCCCAACCTTTCCATTTTGCTGCTACGATGTCATACATTTGATACGAATTAGCAAAACCTTCTAAATTAAGAAGTTTGAAGAAGGCAAAGACAATAAAGAATCCTGCCATAAAATGACGCATCAAAAGCATTCCAGAGAAGTCTGTAAATGGATATTGAACAAAAATACTCACTCCCAAAATAAAACCAACAATCATAAAAAGGGGTTTGTAAGTAGTAAGTGATTTGTTTGGTAACTCTATTGCTTCTACTTTGTTGTTACTTTGATTATCGCTCTTGTTAATTTCTATTTCTTCATAATTTACAGAATCATTTTTTGATAAATTTTCTTTTTCTGTAATGATATAATTTCCTATTTCAGATAATTTTTGTTGTAAAATAGTTGTAGAAACGTCTTCTTCAAAATAAAGTTTTCCATCAGAATTTTCTACATTAATTTCAGCTTTTTCTATTTGTGGGAACGCTTCTAGTGTCTTTTTTACTTTGGCTTCACAGCCTTTACAGGTCATTCCTGTAATTTCGTATTCTTTTGTGGTTGAGTTGATTTGAGTTTGTTCTAATGTTTGCATAGTTTTTATATATTGAAAACAGATTTCTGAGTCTATCTAAACCTAATAGAAATCTGTTATGAATTCTAATAAGAAAAGAGAATTTGATTAAATAATCTAGATTCTCTATTTATTAAAACGAACTCAAAACACTAGAGTTTTTTATGATTTTGCTAATCTTTTATACTATTTTGTAAAAATTGAAATTATTTCATAGAAACATAAAATCAACGACAGTATTTTTTTATTCCAAATCATACTCAACAAAAATTCATATTCCCAAAGTCTTCTTTATATTTATGATTATCTTTGTAATTATTTTATTTTTTATTGAATTTTTTGACAAACTTTGCGTTATTATATCTGCAAACTAAATAGACAAAATTTTCTCTTTTACTTTTTTGGCTTTCTAACGACTTTTTTAACTATGATACAAGAAAAATTATATGAATTAAGAAATTCCTTTTTACTATATGTTGAGGATAGAGGGCTGATGGTTTTGATGCGTCCGTTTACCACCATTTTTCAGATTGCCTTCTCCATGTGGACATTCTTCAATTTCTTTTGGATTATGGTCGTTTGTGCGCCTTTTATTATCTTTCCAATTCTCATTAGTGAAAAAAGGGGAGGTACTTTTGCTTTCAAGATTATGAAATTTTGGGGTTTTAGTTTTAGCCTTTTGAGTGGTATTTTTTATAAAATAAAAAACAAAAATATCCTTCAAAAAGATCAACCTTATATTTTTGTGGCTAATCATAATTCTTTTTTAGATTCTCCTGCCATTACGCTTGCTATTCCGAATCAGTTTAGAGCTTTGGGCAAAATTGAAATTTTGAAAATGCCTGTTTTTGGTCTGATTTTCAAATATATTGGAGTTATCGTCGATAGAAGTAGTATGGAGAGCAAAAGAAGAAGTCTAAGGCTTGTAAAAGAAAAACTACGAAAACAGATTCATGTCATGATTTTTCCAGAAGGAACGATGAATAGTTCTGGTTATGATATGTTGCGTTTTCACGAAGGAGCTTTTTTGGTAGCTATCGAAACACAAACTCCGATTGCGCCATTAGTCATCAAGAATACTCGTAAAATGCTTCCTAAGAATAGTTGGAGAGTAAAAGCTGGGGTTGTCGAAGTAGAATTTTTAGAGCCTATTTCTACTAAAGGAATGACGATTCAAGACCTTCAAAAACTAAAATTACAAGCCTTCGAAATGATGCAAAATGCGTATTTGAAAAATTAATTTAACCTATGAAAATTTATCTTACTCCTGGTCCTTCTGAAAATTATTTTGTAGTAGAAGAAGCTATAAAAGAAGCCTTACAAAAAAAAATAACGGCTATTTCGCACCGTAGCAAGGATTTTAAAGCTATTTTTGAGCATACTGTTACGCAGCTTAAAGAACTTTTAGAGATTCCTGCTGATTTTTCTATTGCTTTTACTGGTTCTGCCAATGAAATTTGGGAGCGAATCCTTCAAAGTTGTGTAGAAAAAGAGAGTTTTCATTTAGTGAATGGTTCTTTTTCAAAGAAATTTTATCAGTTTGCAGAGCAGCTTAATCTCAATCCTTCTAAGTATGAAGTTGATTTTAGTAAAGGATTTTTAGTAGAGAATATCAATGTTCCTACTTCTGCCGAACTGATTGCTGTTATTCAAAACGAAACAAGTAGTGGCGTTCAGTTTCCTATTGAAAATATTGCAAAAATTAGAGAGAAAAATAAGGATAAACTCATCGTTGTAGATGCTGTTTCTTCATTGCCTTATGCAAATCTTGATTTTTCTATGATTGATTCGCTGTATTTTTCTGTTCAAAAAGGTTTTGGAGTTCCTGCTGGTTTGGGAGTTTGGATTTATAACCAAAAAATGATTGATAAAGCCAAGACTTTACACGCAAAAGGAAAATCTATAGGTACATATCATTCACTTTTAGAATTGGATAAATACGCACAAGACAATCAAACACCTGAAACGCCTAATGTTTTGGCAATTTTTGTTTTGGGAAAAGTAATTGAGGCAATGAATAAGAAAAGTATTGCCATGATTCGACGAGAAACTGATTATAAAGCTGAATTAGTATATCATACTTTAGAACAGTCTAAATTTTTATCGCCTTTAGTTGCAGAAAAATCACAACGTTCCAAAACAGTTATTGTAGCAAATGTAGAAAAAGGAACTTCTTCTGATGCAGTTGCTTTTTTAGAGAAAAAAGGAATTGTAATAGGGAAAGGCTACGGAAGTTTTAAAGATTCTCAAATCAGAATTGCGAATTTCCCAACACATTCAAAAGAGTTAATGGAACAAGTAGCTGACTTTTTGATGGAATATGGAAAATAAGGGGGAAATTGGAATT
>PFKD01000231.1 GCA_002784125.1 Flexibacter sp. CG_4_10_14_3_um_filter_32_15 | reverse complement strand
AGTAAATTCAATTTACAAAGTTAAAAACTAGCTTGATTTGCTTTAAACGAGTACAATTTTTTTTTCGTGCGTTTACCCTATAGTAACACAAAAAAAAAGTTACAAATAAAAGTTATATCTTAGCTTTGAGTATTTTACTTCTGTAAAACAATTTTAATTTTCTTTGTAAGATTCTCATTTTGAAAACTGCTCTTATTTTTCAAACTTTGGATAAAATATAATTTTTCACTCCGATTATAAACAAGTTACAAACAAACACGTAAATAAACATTAAAAATGAATAAAGTCTATCCCAACGCAGAGGCTGCCATTGAAGGCATTGAAGACAACATGACACTTATGTTAGGTGGTTTTGGTCTTTGTGGAATTCCTGAAAATTCTATTACTGCCCTTGTAAAAAGTGGCAAAAAGGGTCTTACTTGTATTTCAAATAATGCAGGTGTAGATGATTTTGGTATTGGTTTGATGCTCAAACAACGCCAAGTCAAGAAAATGATTTCTTCGTATGTAGGAGAAAATGCCGAATTTGAAAGGCAACTTTTATCTGGCGAGTTAGAAGTGGATTTAATCCCACAAGGAACGCTTGCCGAAAGATGCCGAGCAGGTGGAGCAGGAATTCCTGCATTTTTTACGCCAGCAGGATTCGGAACAGAAGTAGCCGAAGGTAAAGAAACTAGAGAATACAACGGAAAAATGTATGTTTTGGAAGAAGCTCTACACGCAGATTTTGCTTTTGTAAAAGCATGGAAAGGCGATAAAAGTGGAAATCTTATCTTCAAAGGAACAGCCAGAAATTTCAACCCGATGATGGCAATGGCTGGCAAAATTACAGTCGTCGAAGTAGAAGAATTAGTCGAAAATGGAGAATTAGACCCTAATTTTATTCATATTTCTGGAATTTTTGTACAGCGCATTTTTGAAGGAAAGGATTATGAAAAGCGCATCGAAAAACGTACAGTAAATAAGTAATTTTATTTTACTGTCGCTCGTGAGGACACGAGCAACGGATAAATAAATTCATTTTTGACAAACCAATAAAAATACAGCCGTTGCTCGTGTCCCCACGAGTGACCTATAAATATAAAATATTATGTTAGATAAATTTGGAATAGCAAAACGCATTGCACAAGAGTTGCAAGATGGTTTTTATGTCAATCTAGGAATCGGAATTCCTACTTTAGTTTCTAATTATGTTCCTGAAGGAATTGATGTAGTGCTTCAATCTGAAAACGGCCTTTTAGGAATGGGGCCTTACCCAACCGAAGAAAACGTCGATGCAGACCTTATCAATGCAGGAAAAGAAACCGTTACAACACTTCCGGGTTCTTCAATTTTTGATTCTTCTATGAGCTTTGCCATGATTCGTGGTGGACATGTCGATTTGACTGTTTTGGGAGCGATGGAAGTTTCTGAAAATGGAGATATTGCCAACTGGAAAATCCCTAAAGTAATGGTAAAAGGAATGGGTGGCGCAATGGATTTGGTGGCTTCGGCTCAAAATATTATCGTAGCCATGATGCACACCAACAAAAGAGGAGAATCAAAACTTTTGAAAAAATGTCAATTACCAATTACTGGACTAGGTTGTGTCAAAAAAATTGTTACCAATCTTGCTGTAATTGATGTTACAGAAGATGGTTTTTTACTTGTTGAACGTGCGCCGGGGGTAAGTGTAGAAGAAATTAAGGCTGCAACAGAAGGAAAATTGATTGTTCCTGATGATGTTCCTGAAATGAAAATTTAGTTTTGTAGTCTTTATAATTGTAACATTAAAAAGTCAGTTCTTTTCTATTATTTTTGTAAATAATTTAGGAAAAAGCTGACTTTTTTAAAATCAGACTCCCTATAATTTGATAAATCAAATTGCTACATTTGTTGTGTAGAAACTTAATTTATTAAGTCCAAAATAAAAAAATGAAAGAAAAATCCGTCGAACCGTTACGCCCTCTTACCCTTCTTTTTTATATTACTTGTATTTCGCTTGTAATAATGGTGCTTTCGCCTGTCGAAATTCCTATTAATGATAGTTTTACAATGAATGTTTTTACGCTTGATAATTTAAGTCCACTTCCTGATACAACTCAAAAGGAACTTGATTTTATTGCAGATATTCAGAGTAAAGTAGAAAATGCAGAGGTTTTGACAAGTGATACATTAGATTTTGAAGAAGAAGATTCATCAAAATATGCAAACGTTGAAGATACTGTTTTACAAGAAGAACGTTACGAACCTGTTGTTCCTGCTCGTCAAGCAATAGAATTTCCCCCTCAAGCACCTGATGCCCTCAATGCTTTTTTTGCTTCTTTGCAATCTCTTTCTAAAAAACCAAATTTAATTCGCATTCTTCATTATGGAGATTCTCAGATTGAAGGAGACCGTATTAGTTCGTATTTGAGAGAACGTTTTCAACATCGTTTTGGTGGTTGTGGTGTTGGGCTTGTTCCTGTTTATGTGCGTGGAAATGTACGTGCAACACTTTTTACAAGCTATTCTCCAAATTGGACAAAATACGCTTACATAGACCAAAAGAAAAACCCTCGCCATAATAAATTAGGACTTCTGACAGAATACGACCGTTTTACAAATCCTACTGTTCATGAGGATTCTCTGCATTCGGAAATGAAACACGCTTGGGTTCGTTTTACAGACCCACAACTAGGACACAAAAAAGCAACAACTATCGAAAATGTAAAGTTTATTTATCGTTCGCCT
The DNA here is from genome assembly GCA_002784125.1 of Flexibacter sp. CG_4_10_14_3_um_filter_32_15. GTDB lineage: Bacteria > Bacteroidota > Bacteroidia > Cytophagales > Bernardetiaceae > Bernardetia. The sequence continues at coordinate 7,091 of PFKD01000231.1, read as the reverse complement.
TCTGCGCCTTTAGCTTTTCAACTTAACTTAAATGGCGATGAAATAATTGATAAATTAGACCTTCCAAAAAACACAAATTTAGCCATTCATAAAGTTCCTTTAAAAACTAATTTTAATAAAATACAGGTTCATTTGGGCAGTAAAGGAAATCCAGAAGTTTTGGGAGTTGCTTTTGATTGTAATACAGGAGTTGCTTTGGATAATGTTTCTATTCGTGGAAGTTCTGGTTTTGAGATTCCTCGTATGAACCGTGATTTTATGAAGCAACAAGTGGAAGCTCTTCAAGTAAAATTGATTGTTGTACAGTTTGGAGTAAATATTAGTGGAGAAGGAAATTATAGTCTTTCGTATTATGAAAGAATGTTTTATCGCCAGTATAATTATTTAAAATCTTTGCATCCAGAGGCTTGTGTTTTGGTTGTGAGTGTTTCGGATAGAGCTAGAAAAAAAGGAACTCGTTTTGAGTCTTATCCAAGTGTAGAAATTATTAGACAAGCTCAAAAAAATGCAGCCATGAGAGCAGGTTGTGCTTTTTGGGATTTGCGTGATGCCATGGGAGGACAAAATTCGATGAGTTCTTGGGTAAATAATAAACCCTCATTAGCACAAAGTGATTATACTCATTTCAATGCAAGAGGCGCAAAATTAGTGGGAGAAATGCTTTATAATGCACTCAATAATGCCTATGATGATTATAAAAAACAAGTGCAGTAAAATCAATTTTTATAAAAAAAAGGCTCTTAATAGGTTTTGGACTGATAGTAATAAAAACTTGATTAATTCATTTATTAACAAAATATTATTTCGTTTTTTCCATAGCGCAGGGTTTGCAAACCCTGCGCTATGGAAAAAACAACATTTTTGCAGAATAAAATTTGGTAAGTGCTAAATTTGCTTATTATCAGTCCAATATCAGATAAGAGCCAAAATAAATTACAAAACTATGTTAGTTACAAACACAGAAACAATTCACGGCGAAGAAATCACAGAAGTTTTAGGACTTGTGAGAGGAAGTACTGTCCGAGCTAGAAATGCAGGGCGAGATTTTGTAGCAGCCTTCAAAAACTTTATTGGAGGAGAAATAGAAGAATACACAAAATTACAAGCGCAATCAAGAGAACAAGCCTTACAACGAGTTATCCAAGATGCTCAACAATTAGGAGCTGATGCCATCGTAAATATTCGTTTTGAAAGTTCTATGATTTCGCAAGGTGCTTCTGAAATTTCTGCGTATGGAACGGCTGTAAAATTGAAATAAAAACAATTTTTCATAGTAAATTTGTCAAAAAGTATATCACCTCTAAAACGCAAATCTAGTGAATTACCTTAGTACAAGAAAAAACGGAACAAACAATGAGGAAAAAGTTTCTTTTAAAGAAGCTGTCATCAATGGACTTACAAAAAATAGTGGTCTTTATTTTCCAGAGAATATTCCTTCTTTACCCACTTCTTTTTTTGAGAATATCGAAAATATAGAAGACCATCAAATCGCTTTTGAAGTTTTGAAGCCGTTTGTAAAAGAATCTTTAAATGATGAGCAGCTAAAACAAATCATTGCAGAAACGCTCAATTTTTCTATTCCTGTCGTGAAGGTGGAAGATAATATTTTTTCTTTAGAATTGTATCATGGCGCAACACAGGCTTTTAAAGATGTTGGCGCACGTTTTATGTCTAGGTGTTTATCGCATTTTTATAGCAAAAATGATAGCGAAGATACTACTAATCAGAATGTAACTATTTTAGTTGCCACTTCTGGCGATACAGGAAGCGCAGTTGCCAACGGTTTTTTTGATGTAAAAGGAATTGATGTCAAGATTTTATTTCCAAAAGGAAAAGTAAGTCCGTATCAAGAATTTCAAATGACAACTTTAGGCAAAAATATTCAAGCCATTGAAGTAGAAGGAACTTTTGATGATTGCCAAAAACTTGTAAAAGAAGCCTTTAATGATATAGAATTGAGAGAAAAAGTAACATTAAGTAGTGCAAATTCTATCAATGTAGCTCGTCTTTTACCTCAAATGTTGTATTATTTTTTGGCGTACAAACAATTAAAAAAACAAGATAATTTAGGAAATAAAAAGCTAGTTGTTTCTGTTCCTTCTGGAAATTTGGGAAATATTTCGGCAGGACTTATAGCAAAAAAAACAGGTTTACCAATAGTGCGTTTTATAGCTGCACACAACGCAAACGACACCTTTTATAATTATCTCCAAACAGGAAAATATCAGCAAAAATCGTCTGTTCAAACCTTTTCGAATGCAATGGACGTAGGAAATCCAAGTAATTTTGAAAGAATAGAATACCTTTATAACAAAGATTTAGAAGCAACTAAAAAAGACATTTCTGCTTTTACGGTTGATGATAATGCTACTATAAAAGAAATTGCTGATTGTTTTGAGAAAAATAAGTATCTCTTAGACCCACATGGCGCAGTCGGAAAATTAGCCTTGCACAATAGTTTGCAAGAAAATGAAATTGGTTTGTTTTTAGAAACAGCACACCCTCAAAAATTCTCGGAAATTATACAAAAAGCCATTCCAAATTATGAATCTGAAAAGGTAGATTTGTCGAATGCAAAGAAACTTTTTATTGAGAATAATTATGACAAATTGGTAGAAATTATTTTGAGATAAATCTAATAAAATAATGTTCTTGTTTTTGAACAATATTTTTTTGTATTTTGAACTAAAATAAATAATAGAAATCTTGTCGTTGCTCATGTCTCACGAGCGACAAAAAAACTTATGCGTTACACAAAAGAAACATTAAACAAATTAGAAAACATTTTTGAGTTGGGAGGTTATAAAGTTCGGTATGAAAAAGGTAATTTTCGTTCGGGTGCTTGTTTGGTAAAAGGAACTCCTATTATTATTGTCAATAAAATGTTTACTAATGAAGGAAAGATTAATTCTCTAATAGAAATTTTGAAAGAAGTTAATGAAAACATAGAATTTAAAAACTTCATGACTGATGAATTAGAAAGCGACTATAAGAAATTCCTAAAACATGAACCTGAATAAATAAGGGGAATTGGGGAATAGGAATTGGAGAATAGAAAATTACTGAAAACAATTCCCAATCTCCAATCCCTAAACTCTAACTTTCATTTCCCAAGCTCCATTCCCTAAACTCCAATCTCTAAACTTATGATAGACTTTTCACACTTCACACTTGATAACGGTTTACGTGTTTATGTTCACCAAGACAAAACGGTTGCAATAGCTACGGTAAATATTATGTATGATGTGGGTTCAAGAGATGAATCGCCAGAACGTACAGGTTTTGCTCATTTATTTGAGCATTTGATGTTTAGTGGCTCTGAAAATATTCCGAATTTTGATACGGTTGTACAGCAGGTTGGAGGTACAAATAATGCCTATACTTCGCCTGATGTAACCAATTATTATACAGTTGTTCCTGCGCCAAATGTAGAAACAGCTCTGTGGTTAGAAGCTGATAGAATGTTATCGCTTTCAATTAATGACCATTCTTTAGAAGTTCAAAGAAAAGTAGTTATTGAAGAATTTAAGCAGCGTTATTTGAATCAGCCTTATGGCGATATTTGGCTGCATTTACGTCCTTTAGTTTATCAAAAACACTCTTATAATTGGGCAACTATTGGAAAAGAAATCAAACATATTGAAGATGCAACCTTAGAAGAAGTAAAGGCTTTTTTCTTCAAACATTACAGACCCGATAATGCCGTTTTGGTAGTAGCAGGAAATGTGGAAAAAGACGAAGTAGAAAAAATGGCTAAAAAGTGGTTTGGAGATATTCCGAAAGGAAATCGTCCTATGCGAAACTTGGAAAACGAACCACCACAAACTGAAGCAAGATACAAAAAAGTAGAGGCAAAAGTTCCTTTGAATGCCATTTATAAGGCGTACAGAATGGGACACAGAAAAGCAAGTGATTATTATGCAACTGATTTGGTAAGTGATGTTTTGGGAAGAGATAAATCGGCTCGTTTGTATCAAGAACTTATCAAAGAAAAAGAAATATTTAATTCTATTGGAGCGTATATTATGGGTTCGGTAGATGAGGGTTTGTTGGTTATTGCTGGAAAACTAAATCCTGCTTATTCGCCAGAACAAGGTGAGGAAGCCATCCAAAGCGTAATTGATGACTTTTTGGAGAATGGAATTTCTGATGAAGAGCTTACAAAAGTAAAGAATCAAGCAGAAGCATCTCACGTTTTTTCAGAAGTTGAAGTACTGAATCGTGCTATGAATATTGCTTATTATGCGCTTTTGGGCGATGTAAATATGGTAAATACGATTGCTGATGAAATGGCAAAAGTTACAAAAGAAGAATTGATGCAAACTGCTAAAAAGACATTGAGAAAAGAAAATTGTAGTACACTTTATTATTATTCTAAGGAATTGAATCCAGTAGTCGAAAACTAAAGTTTACGGTACAGATTTCTCACTCTAAAGAGTAAGCTACATTCAACATCAATCGATACAAAGTGAGGTTTCGTCTAATTTAGAATAGCATGAAAGCTTATTTTATTCTATTTTTGATTTTAAGGCAAAACTATTGTAGGTTTATTACTGTAGCCGACACTTTCTAAGTGTCGTACAACAAATCAAAGTACATTTCACGACACTTGGAAAGTGTCGGCTACCAAATCCATTTTATTCTTTTTTATGTTTAAGTTTCTCAATCATGTTTCTATAAAGACAAAAGTAGTCGGTTCGATTATGATAGCGACTATTATTGCGTTGATAACGGCTTTTTCGGCTTTTGTTATCTATGATTTGATTGATTATAGAACTGAATTAGAAACAGGTTTGCGTGATAGAGCGCAAATTATTTCTAGAGATAATTATATTGCTGTTAATTTTGCTCAACCTGAAAACACAGAAAGTCAATTAAAAGATTTGTTTGCTTCTGACCCTAATATTTTGGCTGCACAAGTTTATGATACACTTGGCAGACCCTTTGCAAAATATGAGCGTTTGGGAATGAAAATAAATCCCGCTTATAAAGAACCTCCTCATTTAGAATTTGATTTATTGAATAATCAAATGTCGGTTCATCATCGAAGAGAAGTAGATTTAGCTAATTTTGATAAAGATAATACAACAGGACTTTCGATAGATAATCGCCCTCCAAAATATCCCACAGTTTATCTTTTATCTAATCTTGACCGTTTTTATGACCGTTTGCAGCGTTATGCGCTCATTACAGGGCTTATTTTAATTACTGTTTCGTTTCTGACCTACCTTATTGCTATTCGTTTGCAAAGGTTAGTTTCGAAACCAATTTTGGATTTGACAGCACAAACCAAACAAATTGCACAAGAGAAAGTCTATTCGACCCGAATTAGTAGAGGAGATAGAAGGGACGAAATTGGAACACTAACAGAGAGTTTTGATGATATGTTGGCGCAAATCGAACAGCAAAATCTAGCTTTAATTTTGGCAAAAGAACAAGCCGAACAATCAGCAAAGGCAAAAGAACAGTTTTTGGCAAATATGAGCCACGAAATCCGAACACCTATGAATGGAGTTTATGGAATGTCGGAGCTTTTATTAGATACTTCACTCAATAATGTGCAATTAAAATATGTAAATGCAATTAAATCTTCAGCTGACCATTTACTCGTTATTATCAATGATATTTTGGATTTATCAAAGATTGAATCTGGAAAAATTTCTTTTGAGGAAAGTCCCATTGATTTTTATCCGATTGTTGAAGGTCTGATAAGTAGCATAAAAGTAAAAGCAGATACAAAAAAAGTTACTTTGACAAGCAAAATAAGTCCAGATATTCCTGCTCGTTTTGTGGGTGATGAAGTGCGTTTAAGACAAGTTTTATTGAATCTTTTGGGAAATGCTGTAAAATTTACACACAAAGGAGAAATCGTCATTGGTGCTAATTTGGTGGATGAAGATAAGAATTTTGTAACGCTTCATTTTTATGTAAGTGATACAGGAATAGGAATTTCAGAAGAAAAAATAGATGCTGTTTTTACTATGTTTACGCAAGCCAGTAGCGACACTACACGAAAATATGGGGGAACAGGTTTAGGACTTGCCATTTGTAAACAATTAGTAGAACTTCAAGGAGGAGAAATTTATGCAAAAAGTAAAGTAGGACAAGGTTCTACGTTTGCATTCCAGCTTCGTTATAAAAAATATTCAGAAGTAAGTGAGCCAGTTGTGCAACGGGATAGAACTAATCAAATTCCTGATTTCTTACGTGACGCAATCAGCTCTGAACAACTTGCTCAAAAAGAGGGCATAGATAGCACAAGTATTGCAGCTCCAAAAGAAGTTACAAACAAAATTTTGTTGGCAGAAGACAATGAAATCAATCAACTTTTAGTAGTAACGATGCTCAAAAATTGGAATTATGATATTCATGTAGCTTTTAATGGAAAAGAAGCCGTCGAAAAACTACAAAAAGAAAAGTTTAATTTAGTATTAATGGACGTTCACATGCCTGAAATGGACGGCTACCAAGCCACAAAAATAATCAGAGAAACCATCTCAAAAGACTTAACTATCATCGCCATGACAGCCTCTGCACTAAAGGGAGAAGCCGAAAAATGTATCGCAGCAGGAATGAATGACTATATCGCCAAACCATTCAACAAAGAAGCATTCAAACAAAAATTAGCGAGTTATCTTAGGAAATAGGAATTGGGAATTGAGGAATGGGAATTGAGGAATGGAGTTTTTATAGCTAAAATTATCTTTTATTCAATTTTGCTTTTTCTCAAAAAAGTAGTTTTGAAAGAATGATTATCAAAAATTGCTACCAAAGGAATTTTCAAACCTTCCCCCAAACAAATGACTGCTTCTGAATTATCTAAAAATAAATTTTGTTCTAACTCTTCATAACTAAAGGCACAAATTAGCCTTTTTTGTCCTTTGTCATTTGTAAAATAAATCTGTCATTCCCCACCCTAAATTAAAAAAAAGCCATGTTTAAATAAATTATCATTTAATTGATAATAAATTGTATTTTAGCTGCGTAGCTGCGAAATATTTGTAGAAAAAAACATCAAACAGAAATTTCAAGCTGCGTAGCTGCGTAATATCGTAATTTAAGACATAGATAAAAATAGTAATATTACGCAG
>PFKD01000164.1:510-10225 GCA_002784125.1 Flexibacter sp. CG_4_10_14_3_um_filter_32_15 | reverse complement strand
TTACAAAGTTAAAAACTAGCTTGATTTGCTTTAAACGAGTACAATTTTTTTTCGTGCGTTTGCCCTAATTGATATTAGAAGATTATAAATTAACTGCATCAAAAAAGCCTTTTCTATTATAAGAAAAGGCTTTTTTAATTGAACTAGCTAATATTTTTCTCCATTTTCACAAAGATATTTTTCAGTTCATAAAGTATTTGGTAAGTCATTTGTATTTCTTCAAGCCCTGTACTAGGATTAGAAGAACATACAAGATGATACATTGCGTTATCCAAATAATCTGACAATGATTTATCGTCATTATTAACTAATTTGCGTAGATTATCTTGTAATTCTACGGCATTTTTGCTAACTTTGTCTTGCATTTTTATATAATTTAAGATTGAAAATGTAGCCTATAAATATGCCTCCAAGCTTTGATTTATAGGCTTTTTTATTAAAATGAAATAGAATCAACATCTTTACCCAATTCTTTGATAACTTCTTTAATTTTATCTTCTTGTTCCTTGGTAAAGTATTGATTGTCTTTTTTTCTTAATTTCTGACTAAAACTACCTCTAGTAATATTTAGTTTTTCGGCTAGTAATGATTGATTAATTCGCCATTTATCAATAAGTTGTTCTAATTTCATATCACAAATATACTAACCAAATGTTTAGTAAGCAAATTCTATCGTAAAATAATATTTTCCTTAATGAAAGTGTTAATCTTAGAAAAATACAATTAAAAGGAATTTTTAAAAGTGCGAATCAATGAAACTGGCTGATACTTATTTTTCGCTAAGATGTAAGAAAAATATTCTTTTAGTAAAGTCAAAAACTCTTAAATCACTAAAATAGGGTTTATTTTAAACACAGGGGTCTGAAAAATGGCAGTTTTTTGTTTAAAAAGAGGTTTTATAAGGTGGTATTCGTCTTTTTCAAAAGTTAAATACTTGATATTCAATAAGTAAAGACAACACAATCTTGTAAAAAACTTATTGAAATAAAAAATTACCAGTTATGAAATTAGTAGTCCTAAAAGAAAAATTCTTTCTCTTTTGGTTTAAAACTGAAAATAAAGAATGGATTAGTTTCTTTCGAATTATTTTTGGATTGTTTTGTTTGCTTCATTTTTTGTCTGTCTTGTCAGATTTTGAACTGCTTTATACAACAAAAGGCGTTTTGCCAACTGACATTATGAATGTTTTTACGGCAGATTATTTAATTACACTTCCCAAAATTATTTCTTTTTTTGAAAATTTTGGAGTAAATGAAACAAGCACAGTTGCAGTATTCAAATTAGTATATATTTCTTTGTGCTTACTTCTTATAATTGGCTTTTTTCCTAGAACAGCAGCTTTTTTGTTGCTATTTTGTCAGATAGCATTAGTAAGAGGATCTTCTTTTTATATGTATGGAGTAGATTTTTTTACTAGCATGTCATTATTTTATTTGATTCTTATTCCTTCTGATTATCACTATTCTATTTTTCCAAAAACAAAAGAAGAGAAACAAATAAATACAACTCCTTATTTGCGTTTATTTCAACTTCATTTATCGATAGCCTATTTTTTTTCAGGTTTTGATAAAGTTTTAGGTTTTAATTGGAGAAATGGAGAATCTATTTGGAAAGCAATAAACTTGCCTTATGCCAACTTAGATTTTGGTTTTGATTTTACATTTTTAGTGGAAAATCCTTTTTTGTTGATAACCATTGGTTGGGCTACAATACTCATAGAAATGTGTTACCCTTTATTTATTTGGATTCCCAAAACAAGAAATATCTGGTTGTTTCTTACTATTTCTATGCACTTAGGAATTGCCTTAATCTTAAATCTTTATTTTTTTTCTACTTTAATGATTATTTGGAATTTGGTAGCTTTCTACAATTTCAATAAAAAATAACTTTAACTACTCTACAACTTTCATGAAAACTCTATTTTTGACCTTTTTAGGTTTATTTTTATGCCTATCATTTTGTTTTGCTCAATCTGACTCTACTCGTTATGATGAAAATGAAGTAGATACAACAAGTTTTTATTATCAATTTGGTTCAGATTTAGATGCTATTACGATACGAGCAAAGGCAGAGTTAGGAATTTCAGATACTTCTAATTTGAAAGTCAGTAAAATTCAAGGAAAATATATTATTAGTGTAGAAAATACTCATTTTCAAACCATGCCAAATGCATGGGAAGGATTAAAACAAATTCCACTTTTGAAAGTAAGTGATGGAAAAACGCTAGAAGTACAACAAAAACAAGTCTTAGTAGAAATAAATGGCGTACAATTGCAACTGCAAGGCGATGAGGTGGAGAATTATCTTAAATCCTTAGATTCAAAATCCATAGAAAGCATAGAAATTAATCCAAATCCAGATGCTTCTTACTCCACAGAAATAAGTGCCATTATCAATATCAAATTAAATCAATTTTTAAATAATTATAAAATAGGATTAACTACTACAAATGGAATACGAACGAATTATTATAACTCTACAACTTTTAATTATGCCGTTAATAAAAAAGGATTTAGAAGTTATTTGAGTTATAGTTTTGATTATTTACCTCGTTTTAATACTTCCAAAGTAGCACAAGGATTTGAAAATACGGCTTCTTTTTCAGAATTTAATTATGAAGAAAATAATAAAGCTATCACGCATCAATTATTTTTGAATCTCAATTTTGATATAGGTAAAAAAAATAATCTTGATTTTACTCAAAGTTATAGCTCTCAAAATTCTCTTATTGAAGGAGAAACAAAAGCTACTAATTTTCACCGAAATATAGAATTGAATACGAATAGCAATTTTTTACAACTCGCCCAAACATGGAAACATACTTTCAATAAAAAATCAAATCTTAAAGCAGGAAGTTATCAAGTATTCAAAAATAGTGATGCAAAAAATATAGCTCTTCAAGAATCAGAAAATAATGAAAGGCAAAATATCGAAACGACCATTCCAATTTTAATAAGATTTTTAGATTATAATTATACAGGAAAGTATGGAACAACTTCTATTGGTAGCCGATTTAATACAATTAAAGTAAGGAATAAGAATAAAACTTTTCAATCAGGAGAAGAACAAGAAACAAAAATAGAATCACCTTTCAATTACAATGAATCTGTTTTGGCTTTTTATATTAATCAAGGAATTGATGTATCAGAAACGAGCTATCTTAGTATTGGTTTGCGTTCAGAATCTTCTTTTATAGATTATAATTTCTCAAATTCTTTGGCAAATCAATCGTATTCAGATACTTTACGTTATACAAATTTACTTTTTAATGCTTCTTACAGTTGGCAGACCAAAAAAGAAACCTATTTTACTTTAGCTTTCAGAAACCAAATACAGCGTCCTAATTACAACTCTTTGAATCCTTTTCAACTAATTTCTTCTGATGTGATTTATTTTTCAGGAGATACACAAGTACAACCTGCAAAATTATACGGTCTTACACTTCAAGCAAGTAAAGGAAGTTGGTTTTTTTATACTCAAGCAGGAATGTTTGATGATTTTATTAGCTCTTTTTTTACAGAATCAGAAGAAAGAGTGATTCAAACCTATAAAAATTTTGATAGAGTTTGGTTAGCAGGCGCAGGAATAGAATACTATAAACCTCTTTTTGATAAAAAATGGATTCTAAAAACAGGATTAGATTTTTCTTATGTTAAATTAGATGACACCAGTTATGAAATTATAGAACCTGCTACACCTATCTTTACATTCAATACCACAAATGTAATTACATTAGCAAAAAATTATAAATTGAATCTAAATTATGAAATTACGCCAACATATAAAGATGGGCTTTTAGAACACAAAACTTCACAGCGATTAGACATAAACTTAACGACCAAGATTCATTCTAAAGTATCTCTTTTATTTTTTGCAAATGATATTTTCAAAACAGATATTAGGTGGGAAAGAACAACTGTTCCTAACTTTTTTTATGAATCTAATCAATATAATGATATTCGTTCTTTTGGTATTACTTTACGTTGGAATTTTGCAGGGAAAAATTATGAACAAAGACAACTAGAAGATACAGACGATACTTCTATTGATAGATTATAAATTCAAAAATCCTTACTCAATATAAAAATTGAATAAGGATTTGCGTAAAAATGTTAGAGAAAAAACTTAGTTCTTTTAGAATTTACTTTTTTTGAGTTGTTCATAATAGGCTTTGGGCATTCCTACTTTTGCAATATGTTCTTTTGCTTTTTTTACTTTTTCTGGAAAAAGTACTACATTGTCGTATTTGTCTAGTTCTGGATTATAAAGAAGTGTTATTTTTTCAGCAAGTTTATTAAATAGTTTACTTTCTTTATTTTTCATATTTTTCTTTGGATTAAAAATTCAGTTGTTTTTGTATTTGGTTCGAACAAATACCACTCTTCACTTCCTTTAGAATAACACAAAAAAATCCTTACCCAATATAAAAATTGAATAAGGATTTTGAGTTTTAGAAAAAGAACAAAATTCTAATAATAAATCACTTCACAACGTGGGTGATCCTTTTTAAAATCATCTACTTTTCTACTAGAAATTTTGGTATTATAACAACGCAAAATCTCTAATTTTCTCATATTTTCTAAACCTTTAAGGTTGCGTAATTTTGTAGTATTACAAGAAAGTTCTGTCAATTCTTTTAGAGGTTCTAGGCATTTTAGCGTTCTAATTTGAGTTCCTGCACAATTTAGACGTTTGAGCTTTTTGAATGCTCCCATTGGTTCAAGACTTTCCACTGGCGTATTTTCAAAAACTAATTGCTCCAAATCTCTAAGCGTTGTAATTGGCTCAAGATTCGAAACTGGCGTTTCAGAAAAACGTAAAATACGAAGTGTTTTGATGTCTTTGATAGGCGACAGATTGCTCACACCTGTACGCACAAAGCTAAGCTCACGCAAACGAACACACATTTGTAAAGGCTGCAAATCACGAATAGTACTTATTCCATCAAGATTAATTGACTCTAAATAAATCATGGCGTGTAACTGCTCTTTGTTTGGTGTTCCTTCTACTTTTACATGTTTTTTCATAGCCGTTTTCCAACTCTCTGAAAGCCCTGTCCACCAATTATTGAGTGTAACCGTTTTATACATCACGACTGCCAAAGGATTTTTATTCAAAAATGTAGCGACTAACTCATCTTTGAGAGCCGAACCATCAGCATAAATAAACTCTAAATTAGTAAGGTTTTGCAGAGGAGAAATATCACTTACGGCTGTTTTTTCAATATCTAACTTCTTCAATCTATCCAAACTTTGTAGTGAAGAAACATCTGAAATTTTGGTATTATTTGCTTCCAAAACTTCCAAAGCAATCAAATCACGAAGAGCCGTAATATCACTTACCTGCGTTCTGCTGATATTGATTTCTGTCAAACCTTCAAAAATACGGAGTGGCTCAACCGTTTTGATAGGCTGACCTTTTGCATCAATTTTTGTAATTCTTGAAAGTGTTGCTAATTCTTCTTTTGTTGGGTTTGGCGAAGTGAGTTTACTGGCTGTTTTGAAAACATCTTTCCATTCAAGAGATAATTGCGTCCACCAATTTTGTAAGGCTTCCGACTCATAAACCACCAAAATAGTTGATTTTGATTTAATCAATTCTTGTGCTTGTCCTAATTTTACACCTGTATTATCACAATAAACACGCTCTAAAGCAGCAATAGAAATAAGAGATTTTAGGCTTGAAATTTTGGTATTATTGGCATACAACAAACGTAATTTTGACAATTTAGAAAGAGGTTCTAAACTACTAACATTTGTATTTGAAATATCCAAACGCTCTAATTCTTTACTTTCAGAAAGTGCTGTAAGTGCAGTAATTGGAGTAAAAGAGGCTTCTAAAAATTGTAAGGTAGAAATATTTTTGAGTGGGTCAAGATTGGCTACTTTTGTTTTGGACATACGCAATTCTTTCAAAGCACTTCCATCCATTAAACCCAAAGGTTCTAACGAGCTTACACCTGTTATGGAAATATCCAAACGTTCTAAATGTGTCAAATATTCAGCCGTTTTGATGTCGCTTATTTTTGTATTCGAAACATTGAGTTCTCTCAAATTTGTCGCATACGTAAGTGCCAAAAGGTCTTGAATTGGCGTATTAGAAGCGTCCAAAACTTCCAAATTAGTAATACTTCGAAGTGGAAAAAGGTTTGAAACAGATGTATTTGCACACTTAAAAGTTTTGAGTTTCATCAAACGACTTACAGGCTGAATATCTTTTACAGTTGGATTATTACTAATATCCAAAACTTCCATTCCGACAATAGAATGCAACTGACTATTAGAAATAGAATCGCCAACAGGAATAGTAACATATTGCCCAAAAACAGCCAACCATTCAGCAGGTAAATTATTCCACCAACTACGCAAAACTTCCGTTTCATTTGCTTGACTGGTATAAATACTAATAATTTTAAAGTCTTGATTTTCAGGGTCATAGCTTATTTCTATATAACGAGGTAGGTTGTTTTTTACCTTTTCGTCTTTAAAATTTGTTCCTTCCAAGGCACGATTTGCAGTAGCTGTAAAGAATATCATTCCGTCAGGGGCAATTCTATGAGCGATACTAGAAACGGTGTATTCGAAAGTTACATTTTTATAGAAAAAGTCAATATCTTTTAAATAGGATTGTACGTTTTTGTTCATCCACAAATCACGCTTTTCGATCAAATCATCTTCAATCTGAACATCTCTATCTTTAAATATTTTTTGAAAACTTTGATTGACAATCGTTTCTTTATCACGAACAGAAGATTCTTCTTCGCCTAACGTATTGTACATAAATTGCATAAAAGAAACCAAAGAACGTACACGCCCTTCATATTCTTCTAGCTTTTCGGGCGCAAGTTGGTCGCCTTGTGTTTTTTTGTCTTTTTCTGTTTTGTCCGTGTTTTTTTGGGCAAAAAGAGTAGTAGTAGTAAATGCCAATAAAAGGCATACAATAAATGAACGGAAATTAATTACCATTGGAATAAATATAATTTAACAAAACATCTTTATTTTGAGGAGTAATACGAGCCAAATTTGAAATCAACCAGCCATTATTATATCCTCCACGATTAAAACGAGAAACTTCAAGATACCAATTATCTATTTGAAAAAAGTGAAATTTTACATTTGTAACCGTTTTGAATTGTAGCGCATTGCGAGCTACTTCGTACAAAAACAGACTTACATAATCAGTTTTATGATTTGCTTCTACATAGTTTTTTACTTCTTTGAGTTTTTGAGGCTCATCAAATATCTTTCTTAGATTCATAAAATCTAATTCATGACTAAGAGGATGCAAAAATTTAGTTGGGTCTTGAATATCTTTTCCCATTATTTTGGCAAAAGGTTCGAAATATACATTACTGATTACCCATTTTGAACCTACTTTTTCTTCTTGTAGCTTCATAAAAAGCGTCAAATCTTGCTCTCTGCCTTCATACACAAAGCGAGTAGTTACTTCTGCAAACCAATCTCCACCATGAAACTCCAAAAAGGTAGGATTAGCCGAGTTGGTAACTTGATTGACAAAATCATCTTTTACATTTTGAGGAACAGCTTTATTTTGTCCATCAAAAAGAATGTTTATATACTCTTTTCTGTCAGCATTATTTCTAAATTCTTTACTACTTGGGTCAAATTTATTCCCTAACTTATCTTCTTCATGATTAAAACGTCTAAAAAATTGATTCATTTGCTTTGTTGCAGCATACAAATCAGATTCATCTCCCAAATAATTGCCTATTTGAGCAGAAACAGAAAAAGGCGAAAGGAAAACCAATGCCAAAAAGAAAGCTAAAAAAATGTTATTTATTATCGTCATAAAATAAAGGAATTAAACCTATAAGGCTTTTGAAAACCTTATAGGTTTGAATAGATTCGTAATCGATTTTGTCTAGTTTCGTTTAGTTTCGCTTACACGAACATCGCCTAACATAACATCCCAAAAACCGATTTCACGACCTGCAATGATAGTTTTTTTGCGTTCTACATAAACTGTAATGTCTTTTTTGGTTACATCAGAATATTGAACCAAACCGTCAGCAGATTTACCTTGGAAACGTTGGAAGATAGTAATTACGCCTACATAACGTCCGTCTGGTTGTTTTTCTAGGTCAGAAATATACTGAATATTAAACCAGTCAATTTCTACTTGGTCGTAATTAAGAGCCATCAAACGGTCAAAATATTTACGAACACCATAATAACGAATCGCTTTAGAGTTTACAGAAGAAACGCCCATTTCTGCGCCATCAGAAAACAATTCCATAGCACGGTCAATGACACGCATCGCTTCCGAATACTGTGTAGATTTGTTTCCGATGATAGAAATATAACGGCTCAAATCTTTTACTTTTTCAAGAGCAAGAGAATCAATGGCACGTTTACGAGTAGGGCTAAGGTCTGCATTTGTTTGAGCGAAGGCAGCAGAATCTACTGCCATAAAAGCAAAAACAAACAAAAATGAGAAAAGAATTTTTTTAATATTTTTCATATTTAGAATAATGTAATGAGTTTTAAAAGTTAAAAAAATATCGTTTGAAAAACGACAGCTATTGGATAATTGATAATTTTAATTGGTATAATTAAAAAACTATGCCATTTAAGTACTTGAGCAGAATTAAATAAAGGTATCTTGTATTTTGTCTAAGTCTGTACCGGAGGTCTGACTTAGGCAAAATAAGCCTTTTTTGAGCCCTAAATACGTATTTTAAACTGGTCAGACCTACGGTCCAGACCAATTTAAAATAGAAAATAGATAACTAATTTTGACTAATTACTTATTTTCAATTATCCATTGTCAATTATCAATTTGATTTTAGTTACTAAGCTCTAAAAGTTTGATTTTACCATTTTCGTCTGTACCAATACTCACAATTTTGTGATTCATTTTCTTTTGGTCTTTGATAAAATTGAGGTATTTTTCAGCCGTTGTTGGTTCGTCATAATCTTTTTCGCCACCTTCTTCTGCAATGATAATCAAAACATCAGCATTTGGAGAAGTAAATAATTTAAGTGCATTTTGGATAGAAGCATTTGCTGCATTTGCATCACTTGCATTGGCAATTTCAGTAAAGAAATCTTTGATAGTTTTGCTTTTCTTGTTTGCTTCAGCTTCAGCTTCTTTCTGACGACGTTCTTCTTCTTCTTTGATGCGTTGTTGTCTTACACTTTGCTCTGCTTGAGCGATAAGGTCTTTTACAGATGGGTCGTCAATATTCATGGCTTTGATAGCATCAATTCTTTTCTGACGCTCCTCAGCAGACATAGAAGTATCATTTAATACAGCTTGTAAATCACTTGTTGCTTTTTCGATCTTACGTTTTTTCTCAGCAGCAGCTTGTGCCTGAGCAGCAGCAGCTTTCTTTTTAGCACCACAGCTTGTAGTAGTTAGAGTAGTTCCCATTCCTAAGAGAATCATAAGATAAAAACTTAGACGGAAATACCATTTGCGAATTGACTTGTTCTTTTGCATAACAAAAAATAGGGTTTTGATTGAATGAAGTATAAAACTTCGGTTAAATAAAAATTGATTGATTAAAAAGTTGTCTAAAATAAAAAGTTACTTTCAAGTTTTTCATAATTTGAAAGAACTCAAAAAATACAGTTTTTGAATAAATGAATTTGGGTAGTAATTGCTAAAATTAATAAAAAACAAAAGATAGACTTTTTTCTACTTTAGATAATCTAAATTTTCAATCATCTGTATCAGTAATTCTTCTAAAAAG